>DAOWID010000136.1 GCA_030641115.1 Planctomycetota bacterium
CTCTTTCCACCACCTCATTTTGATCTTGAACGAGACTAACATCCGATACCACCACCTGTTCGGCTTGCTGCTCTGCGGACCGAGCACGCAAGATATCGGTAAGCTGCTCTGGAGAGATAGAACTTGCCTTTGCCTTGATATTCTCGGGAACATCGGCAACCGCAGGAGAACTTTCCTTAGCTTCCAAGCAATAGCTCGTGAATGCTAAGACAGACAGAACGGCTAGGATTATTCGCGCCGAACAACAGCTATCAAGGAAACGGAGGACATCAGAAGCAGGATCCTTCTTTTGGCGCAGCACAAATGACGTAAAACCACCCAGACTTCTCGACCCCCATCTTGTTGGAGGTATGCTATGTTCCATTGTACACTCCTATGTAACTTAGACAAAGCTGTGAGAGATAGCTATGCTTACGGACACTTGCAAAATACCTTCGGTAAGCACAAGACCTGTATTCAAATCTTCACCGTTGTCGTCAACATCTGCAGAATGCATTACAACTCCAAACTCCACTGTCAATATACTTCTTCGGCAATACGTTTATCTTTGGCCACTTCCAGACTATAATTCCGGGCATACTCCGTCCCCCTCGGTTGCACGGCACACCCTATTACCGAGACCATCACTGAACCATCGCATAACAGCCACCCATAACGAGACACGTCACTGCCCAAGCACGGCACAACACACCCTTGGTCTCCAGGCGACTATAAAAGCTTTACTCAAACCGTCATCCCTGTCGTCTCGGCATGAAGTCCTAACACAGATTCATAGATACGACTGGGATCATTCTCGGCGAGCAACGACCAGCCAGGAGACGCAGAACACCACAAGTGGAACCCTCTTCTTCGCGCAGGATCGACGATTTGAAATCGCTCGGACTTCTCAGCCCCCATTTGCTTGCACATGGGGTGTCCTTCATTGTACACTCCTTTGTAACCTGCACAAAGTCGCAAAAAAAACTTGCTAAGTCTCCCAAGAAGCTAAAAAAAACACCCCCTACCGTATGGGTAAGCCCAAGCAGTCTACCCAAATCTTCATCCGTGTTGTCCATACACAGAATCGAAAGTCTACACTACCTCAGACGTTTCTGTCAATATTTTTTGCATTTTTTCCAGAATATATCCATCTTTCAGCCGCGGTTAATTTGGAAGTGCGAATGAAGACGCACTCCGTGCCCGTCGGTTGCATGGTAACGTCAGCATCGCCAAAACAGGCTTAGGCTTATCTCTCAGAACGACTAGCAGCAAAGGTAACAAAACCAGCAATGCCACGGCACCGATCAATAGTAAGAAACGCCCCTATTATTGGACCGCGCCAAGCCAGATAAAACCCCCAGCAAACACTGTCCCCCTATCTGGGCAAGTACAAAGCCTCACTCACATCACCATCCGCGTTGCCCATCTGTGCCACTCGGAAAGATTAACAAAACGCAGAGAAGGTCTGCTACGCCCCCAAAAAATGCCTCGTTAACGCTAAGGATAGCCTAACACTCATTTATATTCAATTCGTCACAGAAGTACGGAAAACTTTACTTTTTTATGGGACCAGCCGATAAATACGGGGCTACACGATTACCAAACAGACTTCTACGGTGGGCACTTCTCCGCTCTTTTGGCTAGCGTGAGTTTACCACAAATTAAGGCGTTATGGGCGTAAGCCTTTTATTTATAAGGTGTTCTGGTTTAAGTTGGTGTAGTGCCTAAAGTGTACTCCGGTAGCACAAGGCTCTGGTAAAGTTTCATTACAGCAGGGTCAGTCTCCTCCAACTGCCAATATATACGTCGTCGGCCAACTCTGCGACGAATTTCACTACGTAAAACAATACGCAACTCAGTAAGCATCTTTAACAAAGCGTTTAAGCCTTCGGTATAACCCATCTGCCTGGCATGACGGCGGATCAGGGCCGCTAACAAGTACCCGACCACACAGCAGAAACTGTGAACCCAGATCTTCTGATCGGTCCAATGGAACTGCGGACGCAAAGCCAAAAACTCAGGATCCTTCATCTGACGAAATACCAGCTCCGCTTCAGATTGACCCCAGTAGGCCCATATCAAGTCCTCGCTCAGCCAGGCAGCGTGATTGCTCACAATTACTCTACGGCCATAGACTCTGTCGCGAAGCCAGCGATACGCGTCCACGTCAATCCACCAATCGAACTGCCAATAACCACTTCTTTGCTTGTCTTCGGTCAACTCGTACCGAAGCAGCCGCCGAGCCAATGTGCCTTTGAGTATCTTTGCAATTTGACGCTCGATCTGTTCGCCTGGCCTGCGTCGTTTAGCGTTGGCAAGTGAATGCTCAAGATGTGTTAGCCCAAATAAGACCGCCTGAAGCTGCTGGTTTAAGCCTCGCAGCTGACCATCACGTAAACTGGGACTGTCCGGAACTATCAACGTTCGCTCCTTGCCGGCCACTGTTGCACGAGTACGCAAACATTTCATCTGGCCAACATCCGGCACAAGACAACTTTTGAACTCCTGCAATGAACGGGTAGAATAATCAGCGTATTGGCCGGGCGGAAGCGAAGTAACATAACCGAATCCCGATTCATCCAGCAACCGCCAGTTCTTATTCGATATATTGCCTTTATCCATCACCAGGGTGACACGCTCGGGCAAAATCGACAGTTCTTTACACTGCTGACAAATAGCTTTTAATCCTTCAGGCAAGGTGCTGACATCATTATGATTGCCACGATAAAGTCTGGCCCAAAGCGGCACCCAGCCGTCTCGTGAGACCAGCATCCCTATCTGAAATTGACGAAGGTCATTACGCTTTTGCTTATTTTTGCCACGCTGGGCCAGATCGCAACGATCGTTACGTGAGTCAATGAATGTAAAAAAGTTCGTAACATCATAATACAAACTTTCCGTTGAGACGCCGAAAGTTTTAAGCACACGACGACTCAGTTCAGCCTCAATGGATGCAATGCTTTCGATATCAAGCCGATCCATCTGATCCCAAAAATACTGACTGGTTAGCTTAACAGGGTCAAAACCATATAGCTTACCAAGTGTTGTCTGCCTGGCCCAACGGGCCCAGCGGCGTTTGCTTGTCGGATGTAAAGCTCTGCCTATAGCTGCCATAACCAATGTGTCGCCAACTGAAAGGGTTTTCCTCTCACGAACACCTCGGCGTGGCGGCTTTATATGCGTATTGATGATTTCGGCGATACCCAGCCGTTTGGCCAATGATAGCATCACTGCCACGGCACATCGCACTATGTCAAGGAAAAAACGCCAAAAAAGCAGAAAAATAAAGAAGTTTTCGGGCGGTTATTTAGGCCTTACGTGTAGAATCTACATAACCTTCGCTTTTTCAAAGACTTGCGCCGTAGGAGGTCGCGTTTTGTGGTAAACTCACGCTAGCGGATCGCGTCTAATCGCTGGTATTTAGGACATAAATGGGACGAGGTTCGAAAGGGTCGTATCCAAGAAAGTCGACCAACTTTGGGAGGTAGCAAACAGCAGGTATTGAGCGGCTATGCTCCCAGTTTTGGATGGTTTCCACACGCACATTCACTTGTTCGGCCAGTGCCAATTGGGTCATTCCCAATTGCAGCCGTTCTCTCTTTAAGGAGTCTCCTATGGTTCTTAATTGCCGCCTGTATAATGACTTGCTGAATCTGTCCTTCAGAGGCTTTTCAGCTTTTAGAGTAATTCGACAGAAAGGGAACGGAGCCATCCTGCTCCGTTGGGTGCTCTGCCGTAGGTTTGTGTCAATTTGGCCAGTTTCCTAATAGTCGGGGCGGTGATTTGGCGTGGCTCAAGTCGCCAACTCCAGTTTCCCTCAACAGTGCCGGGACGATTCATGCGGGCCTTCTGACCCAATCCTAAAACATCCTGCATAGGAATAATAACCAGATTGCCTACAGAGGTCATGGCTAATCGTATCATTTCCCAGTGCACGCGGCTGGCCGGTACTTTGCGTCCAAGATAATCAAACAGTCTTTTCTTTTGCCGTTGTCGAGCCTCTTTCTCAAACCAGCCTCTTGCCGTATTGTTATCATGCGTGCCGGTGTAAACTGCGCAGTTCTCTACATGGTTGCCAAGGCAATGGGGATTTGTGGCAGGATTTCCATCAAAGGCAAATTGGAGCACCTTCATACAAGGAAGCTGGAATTTCTTGGCCAGCGCTCTGACCTCTTTAGTAATGTCTCCCAAATCTTCAACTATTACGGGCTTGGCAGGAAAAGCTCTAAACAGTTTGTTGAAGAAGTCGGCTTTAGGGCCCTTCACCCACTTGCCATCTTTTGCTGTCTTATGGCCAGCAGGGACTTGCCAGTACTCAACGAAGCCCCTGAAGTGGTCAAGACGGACAATATCGAATAAAGTCAGATTGTGTCTTATCCGTTGGATCCACCAGGAGTAACCGGTATTTTTCAGGGCCCGCCAATCGTAAATGGGATTACCCCATAATTGGCCTTTTCGGGAAAAAAAGTCCGGCGGGACACCAGCGAGAGCCCGGCGTTTCTTCGTACTTGTCAGCTTAAAGATGTTCGCGTGAGCCCAAACGTCGGCACTATCGTAAGCGACATAGATTGGAATATCTCCTATGATCTGAATGCCGCGTTCATTGCAGTAATGCTTCAAGGCGAACCACTGCTTGAAAAATAGATACTGCAAGAACTTTTCCTTTTCTATAGTGTCCCTGAGTTGCGTTCCTATAGCTCGAAGAGTTTTTTTGTTTCTATCTCGCAACTCCTTCGGCCAGTCCCACCACAAGCGAGGCTGAAAGTGTTGCCGCAATGCAACAAAGCCTGCAAAACTATTGAGCCAGCTTCTATTCTTTGAACAAAATAGCTCGTAGTCAGGCTCTCTGGGCCCAGCCTTGAAACGTTCGAAAGCAAGGTTCAGTAATTTTGCCTTGTATGTGGCGACCAAGCGGTAATCAACGCATCCTTCAGGAAAAGTGGGCCTATGTTGAATATCTTTCTTGGCCAAAAGGCCCTGGCGATATAACAATTCGGGGCTAATGAACAAAGTGTTGCCTGCAAAGGCTGATAGGCAATTGTACGGAGAATAAGGGGGACCAGATATTGGGGGAGTCAAAGGCAGCATCTGCCAGTAACTTTGCTTGGCCCTAACGAGAAAATCAGCAAAGTGATACGCTTCGGGGCCGAAGTCACCGATGCCGTATCTTGAAGGCAGTGAAGTTACGTGAAGTAGTATGCCACTTGCTCTGGCTTGCATGACCCAGCTTACCTTATACGCTTTCTGATAGACGGCCATTTCCAACGCATTAGCATGCGCCACCCATGCCCACAATATATGACCTTGCGCAACTATTCAATCAAGAAAAAAAGTGGACAAAAGGAGTGATAGAAAAGGGCTGCGATGAATGACCATTGCAGCCCTTTGATTCGCTGGCACTGAATGATTTGTTTATCTACGTGTACAAAGAGAAGCGAGTGCGCCAAGACCAAGCACAGCAATTGTTGCCGGCTCAGGAACAGTAACAAATGACTCACTACCACCGCTGCAAAATCCGATGACATGGATGCCGATTCGCAATCCGCCATCGTTGAGCTCATCTATTACGTTCTGATACGTTTCGGCGGGCTGGAGATCAAACAGGATTCCCACCTGCTCACCCGGATTAACACCTTTATGGGGTGGGGGCGGTACGGATTCGGCGAGGAAGTCCAAAGTTGTTTCGAACGATGGATCGAGCAGGTTTGCTCCCGGCAATTCCGACGGGGAAGCATCTTGCACAAAAACGACATCCGGTGGATTGTCGATGATATCGGCTATACCCAAGAGCATACCATCATCAAAATAGACCTCCGAGATTGCGCATGCCTCTGGGCCAGTATTTCTAAGCGTAAAGAGCATTTGGTCCGCTGATTCATCACTTACATCAACAAACAATTGCGCTTCACCGATTGCTGCATCGCCGGGATCGTTGTTTGTTATATTGTAAAAGCCAAAGGTCTCAACGACGGGCGTAGCGGTGGCCAGCGTCGGCAAAATGCCGAGGATAACCGCTGCACAAAGAATTGTTGCTGTCTTCAGGACTTTCATTTTCTGACCCCCCAAACGACTGACCGTTTGCATAGTAAATCCAGCAGTTGAATCTACTCATCGAATTTGATTTGCATGCCCAAAGAAGAAATTTGGCAAAACCCCCATTCCAATTTACCTAAGTTAGTTTATCGTATCCACCCACAAAAGTCAAGAGAATTTGATACAGACGACCGAGCCTGATCGAAATTTCTCCGGCACCTTTTAATTCCAGGCAGAAAACAAAACGATTATAGGGTCCAAGTCGAATTTGGATTTGTGATCACCTGTGGATTTTCCAATAGAATTTGAACCGGAGAAGCAGTCAATTCATGCGGTGACGGGTTGCTACTTGAGAATCTCGAAGTCGTCCAGGAGGATGCGGTCGCTCTCACTACCTTCGAAGATGAGCTTGATATTGTCGAGGACGTCGCCTTCAAGACTTGGGCCCTTCATTCCCCAGCCGACGCGGGCCTCCATGGCCCGAAACTCGACGTCGCGCCACTGACCCTTCTTCAATCCGCCAATCCTGTAACGACAGTTGTCCTTATGCTTCTTTGACCAAATCAAGACTGTCACCTCGCTGGCGTCACACAAAGGCTTGAGCTTAAACCGTATGGTAGTTGATTCTACCACCGAGACAGAATAGGCATTCCAGATCCAGACGCCTTCTGGGCCAAAGGCATACGCCTTCGAACCATTTGCGCCGCCGGGGACAACGCTGCCTCCTTGGAAGTTTCCAGCATCTTCTTTGAACTGTTGCGAAAACGCCCGCTCGCCCGGCTTGGGTAACAGCGCTCCCGGCGAAAGCAACGCACTTCTTGAAGGCGCCGCTTTCTTCTTTCCGCCTCTTGGCTTGCCATAAACTGGTCCGATGTACTCGGTGGCGATCACAATATCGTCAAACCAGACTTGCATCACACGGCTTTCAGGATGCGGATCCTTGTTGTGACGGGCAGGCTGATCCGTGTTGTAGAAGAGCAGCCAGAAGCTGTTGATCTTGAGCTTGTCGGTTGTGCGCCACCGGAAACCTCCGAATCGCCCATGAAGCTTTCCATCGACCCAAAAAGCCTGCACACCATCTGCCTTGTTGGGGCTGGAGTTAGCCTTCAACAGTACCTCAACGCAATACCAGCGGCCTGGCTGGATCGGCTCTTCCTTGCCGAAAAAGACGGAGCCCCATTTCGTCTTCATCTCGTGCCAGTACGTGTAGAAGTTCCATACGCCAGGGGGAGGAAACTTGCCCCATCGCCCAGTAGGCTCAATGCCCGTTGAGAACTTGGCGTCGCCGGGCGGGGTTTCGCCGGCACCGCCCTTGGGCCACGGTGTTGGTACGCGGTCGGCGACAAGATGCACGAAGTGATGTACATAACCGATTTTCGGATGGAACTTCACGTAGAAGCGGGCGTACATAGTATCCACACCCTTCGTGTGGGTGTAGAGGTGGCCGTTCTTCGATATGTGAATCGATTTTTCGCCCGGCGAGTTCGCGTGGATGTTGTCCGAGAGTTTGATGTTGTCTCTCTTGGAGATACTGCCCCAGCGCGCACCGATCGCATCGACGGTCCCTGTCTCGAAGTCATCAACAAAAAGGACACGCGGGTCACGCTCAATCCCCTCGTCGCCCGGATAAAGCGAGGCAAGGCCCCCTTTCTCTGCCCCGGGCGCCGGCACGCCTGTCGGAAGCGTGCGTATCCGCATCGACGCCTGGGATGGAAGAGCATTCCCGGATGAGGTCTTGGCATTGCCCGCCGCGGCGGGCTGCCGATTCGGCAAAGGTGCCAGAAGGGTGAGAGCCACCAGAATAACAAGCGCGGCGAAAGAATCTCTGGGAAAAATTGTATGTGCCATTTCTTGCTCGAAGCCTCCTTAGTAATATCGTTAATTCTCTGCCAACATATCATACTACAACTCACCGCTCAGTCCAGAGACTTTTTTGAAAGTAGCAGACGCTCGCAAAAACGTCTTGGCGCTTTCGTAGTTTTTCTTTACGCTATTGGCGCCGTATAGTTGAGTACTCAAACTGACCGATTTTTTTGCTGTCATGCTGAGGTGATAATTATGAAGGGTTTTTCAAAAAACGTCTTTACCGTTTTGCTTGTTACCGGGATGTCTTTGGCACTACCCAGGTTGAGCTGGGCAAGGGTCAAAGCCTGGCAGGGTACCATCACGATTCCAACCTATGGGTGGGCGGAAGATATTAATCCCAAGTTCTGGGCTCTGGAAGGTCAGGTCAAATTCTCGACCACAGTCAAAGGCTCGATCATCTATCCTTACACGATGCAGGACCATCTCTTTAGAACGAAAGAGGATAGGACCTACGAAGCGCTATTCCTGGAAAATGAATACCTGAAGATCACGTGCCTTCCTGAGTTGGGAGGTCGCTTGCACTCGGTCTTCGACAAGACCGAAGGGAAAGAGGTATTTCATCTCAATAGGGTGATCAAGCCAGGTATGATAGCCATGCGTGGTGCTTTTATCAGCGGCGGGGTTGAGTGGAATGCCGGCCCACAGGTACATACTGTCACGATTGTGTCACCGGTTAACGCGCTTATCGGCCGAAATGCGGACGGCTCGGCCTACCTCGAAATCAGTAATCTGGAAAAGAGCCTGCGGACTCGATGGACAGTACGGGTGACGTTGCATCCTGGAAAGGCCTATCTGGACGAACGCATTCGCATTTTCAATCCTATAGATGCGATAAGCCCGTACTACTTCTGGAACTGCACGGCATTTGCGAACCGGCCCGGCACGCGCTTCATCTATCCCATGACACTCGGGACGGACCATCATGGAATCAAATTCTTTTCCTGGCCCATTCACGAAGGCAAAGATCTATCCTGGCTCAAAAACTATGAGACCTGGGCATCTATTTTTGCTGCCAACTGCACCTTCGACTTCTTTGGAGCTTACGATGTCGATATGAACCGTGGCGTCGTGCAAGTGGCGGACCATCATGAACTCAGCGGCAAAAAGGCCTGGACATGGGGGACTTGGAACTTCGGGCTGGTGAGCCAAAAGAATCTGACCGATGAGGATGGCCCATATATTGAGGTTCAAAGCGGTCCCTTGCCGACACAGTCTGACTACGGCATGTTGCTTCCGAGGCAAGATATCTCCTGGCAGGAATGGTGGTATCCTGTCCACGGGTTAGGCGATGGTTTTGAATACGCCACGAAGGACGTAGCCGTTCAGACCGCACGCAAGGACGGCAGGCTCGAATTGCGCATGCTCACGACCGGCAAATTCCCGGACGTAGTCTGCACCCTTTCTCAAGACGGTCGGACACTTCTGAAGAAACGCATAGACCTGTCCCCTGAACGTCCTCAAGTGCTAACCCTCCGCGCAGACCCACAGTCACCCATAGATGTGACTATCAAGGCAAAAAATGGCGGTGTCCTCGCCAGCTTTGCTACGCCTTTACCGATTCCCAAGGTCGACCCACCCAATGTTTCCAAGCTTATGTACAAACCTGATGACCAACTCACTCTCGAGGAGATATATCTCAAAGGCCGGAAGTATGACCTGGCAACGGACCGTAAAAAGGCCCGTGAGTACTACGAAAAGGCTTTGGCCGAAGATACCCAGTACTCGCCCGCCCTGTGTGCGCTGGCAGTGCTCGATGTCGAAGCGGGACTTTATGCGGACGCCGTGCAGCGACTGAAAAAGGGCCTGGGTAGGGACCCCAGTGACGGGTTGTCATGGTTCTTTTTGGGTGTGAGCTATCTAAGGCTCGACAATGAGAGAGAGGCCCTCCGCTGCGCCTACAAGGCTGTCAGGTGCTTGGGGACAGCCTCGCTCGGATATGACTTAGCTGGGCGCGCCTATATGCGTTTAGGTTCCCGCAAGGCGGGATCCCTGCAGGATTACTCAAAGGCTGTGGAGACCTTCGAGAAGGCAGCACAACTTAATCAAATGGATGCTAAGATCAAGAATCATTTGATGTTGGCGTTGTATGCCGCCGGCAAGAGCAAGCCGGCATACAAACTGGCTCAAAAAAGAATGGCCCAAGACCCAACGGACCTCGTCCCAAGGGCACTTGCAGCGCTGAAGGATAAGACCGAAATGGAGCGTTTTGTGCGAGAGGCAAGGACATTCATCGGCGAGGACGATTTTGAAATGCTGGAGACCAGCCTTGTTTTCGCCGAACTGGGACTGGTGAACGAAGCAGCGAAGTTGCTTTCTGCGATGTGTGTTGAGGCAGTTCCAGAAGCTAAGCGCAGCCCTCTACCGCTCTATTACCTGGCATATTTTGAGTCGCTGCAGGCGCACCAAGCACGTGCCAGAGCCTACTTGAGGCAAGCCTCCAAAATGTACAGGGATTTTGTCTTTCCTTCCCGCCCGGAAGCTGTGGAAGTATTTGAGTACGCCGTCAAAGAAAATCCTGGTGACGCTTATGCACATCTGCACCTGGGGAATCTTTACGGGAATTTCGCAAGGCTTCAGGAAGCTGCCTCGCACTGGCGAAGGACCACAGAGTTGGATACATCTTTGAGCATCGCATTTCGCAATCTCGGCCTTTATGCCTGGGCGGTGGACAATGACTTAGCCAAGGCAGAAGAGTTGTACAGGAAGGCCATCGCTGCTCGGCCCAAAGACCAAACTTTGTACCGTGATTTGGCAGATATCCTCTTGGCCAACAATAAGCGCGCGCAAGCAATAGAAGTTCTCGAATCCACACCATTCGAGAAGATGAAACGCGCGGATGTCCTGATTATGCTTGCCCAGGCTTACGTCGATGAGCAGAGGTACACTGACGCTATTGATTTGCTTGAATCTACGCCGTACTTCGTCAACTGGGAAGGCCAAACAATAACATGGGATTTGTTCAACAAAGCACATCTGGAACGGGGCCAGAGACGTTTTGAAAATAAAGATTTTGAAGCGGCCTTGCAAGATTTTGAAGCGGCGCTGACTTATCCGGAAAACATAGGCGTCGGGCGATCGAACAGACCTCAAGAGGCGCGGGCCCAATACTGGAGAGGAAAGGCACTGAAGGCTCTTGGACGTCTCGAAAATGCGCGTTCAGCCTGGAAGGAAGGGGCAGCCGGACACGAGGGTTCAAAGCAACAGAACAAATATCGACAGCTTTGTAGAGAGGCCCTATCAAACAAAAAATGACCGTTCTTAATTGGGAAATGATATGGATCTGAATGCTATTGGAATTCAAACCAATTTCGGTGCCTTAGACTGGTGTATTGTCGTTGTCTATTTGCTCGCGATTGTGGGGATCGACGTTTATATAAAGCGATATATCAGCAACGTAACGGATTTCATCGTTGCTGGCCGAGGCCTGAAAACTTTCCTGGCGGTTGCAACGATGATCGGGACCGAGTTAGGTTTGGTTACGGTCATGTATTCCGCCCAAAAAGGATTTACCGGCGGCTTCGCTGCCTTCCACATAGCGCTGGCGGCTGCCATTGTGACCTTGGTTGTGGGGCTAACCGGGTTTATCGTGGTGCCGTTGCGACGTATGCAAATAATGACCATCCCGGAATTTTACGAAAAACGCTTCGGACGTGGCGTCCGCATTTTGGGCGGAATTATACTGGCGTTCTCCGGCATCCTCAATATGGGAATGTTCCTTAAAGCCGGTTCCATTTTTGTGATGGGCATTACCGGGATGACGGGAGACATCCACCTCAAGATGATAATGACGGTTCTGCTGGGGATGGTGTTGCTATATACGACTCTTGGTGGAATGGTCTCGGTAGTGATCCTTGATTACATCCAATTCGTAGTTTTATCATTCAGTCTTTTGGCTGCGAGCCTGCTGTCCATCAGGCATTTGGGCTGGCATAACATAATTGAGTCGGTATCTCAACTGAAGGGAGAAGCGGGTTTCAATCCGTTCCACAGCGAGGGCTTCGGTGTTTCTTACGTAGTGTGGATGTTCTTTTTGGGCCTGGTCAGTTGTGCAGTTTGGCAAACGGCGGTGATTCGTGCCTGTTCTGCGAAAGACACCCGGACCGTCAAGAGAATCTACACCTGGGCCTCTATCGGATTTCTCATCCGCTTTCTGCTGCCCTACTTTTTTGGAATCTGTGCTTTTGTATACATCTCCCAGCACGAGTCACTGAGAAGCATTTTCATCCCGCAGGAAGGTCCCGCAGATGCACAGGTAACTCTGATGGCGATGCCCGTGTTTCTGAGCCAAATACTTCCTGCAGGATTCATCGGGATTGTCTCTGCGGGTATGCTGGCTGCGTTCATGTCCACCCATGACAGTTACCTGTTGTGCTGGAGCTCAGTGCTGACTCAGGATGTCGTGGCACCCTGGTTCAGAAGAGGGCTGTCCTCGAAAACACGCCTGTTGCTGGTGCGAATCTTCATACCGTGTATCGGCGTTTTTATTCTGGTGTGGGGATTGTGGTATCCTCTGGGCCAGGATTTGTGGGATTACATGGCGATTTCCGGAGCCATCTACTTTACGGGGGCAATCGCTCTTTTGGTCTTTGGTCTTTACTGGAAACGTGCCAGCAAAGTTGGAGCATATCTGGCCTTGATCTGTGGTTTTGGTTCGATTTTGGGATTAAGACCGGTCCAGGCCGTGCTGGGTATGGACGTATCGAGCGCGATTGTTGGACTGACCGTCATAGCGCTTGCGATAGTGTTAATGGTCGCCGGCTCTTTGGTGTTTCCCGACAGGGGCTCGTTTTCCGAGAACAAGGAGTAACAAGATATGAATTTCTGGATCAACTTATGGACAGTCTTTTTCTTTGCAAGCCTTGCTATTTTTGCGGGGCTCGCGGTGGTCGTTACAATCGGAGGTTTCTTCAACATCCGGTCACTGCTAAAGAGTCTTACCGCCCAACCCGACCGTCAGGAAGGTAGTCCTCGGACGAAAAATGATGAACCGACGTGAAAGATTGATGGCGACTTTGCGCGGCAAAGTAGTCGACCGGCCCGCCGTCAATTTCTACGAAATAGGCGGATTTGCGATCGACCCATCCGATCCGGATGAGTTCAACGTCTACAACGACCCATCCTGGTCCGCCGCAGGCGGCTTACTTCAATTAGCTGAGGAGCAGACAGGTCTCATTCGGATGCGAAGTCCTGTCAGGTCGCGCTCACACGAGGTCGGTATCCCACCTCTTGAGCTTGATGCTGACAGCAGCCATGATGAATGCTTCAAGGTAGAGAAGTACACGGAGAATGGATGCCGTTTTAATCGCGTCACTGTGGGTATTGCCACCAGGACATTGACATCGCGAACACGTTGCA
>DAOWID010000185.1 GCA_030641115.1 Planctomycetota bacterium
ACGGGGTATAAGTTGCGTTTGTGCGGTCATTGCGAGGAGTTTTACGACGAAGCAATCCAAAATGTAACGATTGAGATTGCCACGGCCTTTGAAAAAGGCCTCGCAATGACATAAAACGGCACATTTGCCCCGTGAACGGTTGCAATTTGGAAAAGTGTGACTCAGTGCGCTCTAACAAGAATAGTAATAGATTTCGTTCTGGCTCAACTTTGGTTGAGTTGACGCTCAGTATGGTCATCGGTGCAATGCTTATGTTAGTGGTGGGGGTGCTGCTGGCAAGTGGCCAACGCTCCTGGAACCAAATCTACAGTTCGGCTCACAAGAAGGTAAACCAGGATGCCCAAGCCGTTATGGTAACATTTGGCAGTATCGGCAGGAAAGCCAATCGCCTTGGTTATATAGTTTATACGGGCAATGGTGGCACTTTTATCCCCACCGAGCCGGAAACATCAGACGAAGAAGTAGTCTCCGGCGACGCGGTCGAATTCAGATTCTGGGACGTTGAGCTTGATGAGGCCGACACCCATGAGTTGATGGATGTTGCAAAGCACGCAACGGCTTACGCTTTTTTTTATATTGACGACGCTAAGTTGAAAGTTGACTATGGCCCATACCCGCCAGGGGCTGTCTCAGCCGGCGGCAGAAACACCACAGATGTAACCACCACAATTCTTGCGGAAAATGTCATTACCGACGCCAACATAGGTCCTTTTAGCCACACAACTGTTAGCGGGGTTGGCCGGGGTTGTGTCAGAATAAATATTGCCTTAACAGATCCTGAAGATGGTGATACTGTCACGGTGAAGACGGCCACATTAATGCGAAATATATGGCCGAGGTAACTGCCTTCTGCCTTTGTGCCTCTGTGCCTTTGTGGCTTTGGCAAGTTGCAGAGTGGCAAAGGCACAAAGTGACAAAGACTGGTGGACAGCAGATAGCAGAAGAACGCCACATGTTTTGTGCCGAAGGGCGTGAAATATGAGGACCAAAATTAAGCAATCTCGCAGGAAGAAATGCGGCTCAGTACTTGGCCTCGTTGTTGTGTCCCTGATTGTCTTGGCCGCTCTCGGAGCGGCAATGTTGACGATAGGCTACCTTGCAAGACTGCGGGCAATCCGATTCAAAACTGAAGCTGTAGCAATGCTGGCTGCTGAGGCCGGTTACGAGAGGGCAATTTTCTGGATGGGCCGGCAAAAAGATGTGCTAAGCGCATTGCAGGAAGGCGTGGATGGAACAACCGGAACGATAGACTTCCCAACGGGCAATTGCGATTATGTGATAGGCCTTCATACATTTATTGGCTCTCGCCCCATTTACAGGGTTGTATCTAACGGTTATAGCGGCAACTTTGGCAGGACCGTGGATGTCTTAGTGCTCCAGGCAATAAGCGGCTGGGATATGGGAATGTGTAGAGTTCTCTTCGGAGGTGAGCAAAGCTATCCGGTATACTTCGCTGACGGCGAAATAATTGATCTGCCGCTGCATATCAACAACCTCAATGACAATCCCGACGAGAGAGACATTTATATAGCAGGTAGCCCGCAATTTTTGCAAAGCGTGGGGATGGGCGAGTCAAGATATATTGATGTCGCCGGTTCTGACAAATATGCGTCTGTGATGAACCTTTTCGATAATGGCATTTATTTTGACCAACCCGACAGTAGGGTAACAGATGAAGATAGCATCACGAGCAAAGCCAATCGCTTCAAAGAAAGTACGAAACCACAATTCAGCTTTAAGCCGGAAGCGAATGTATCGGTCTTGAGTCCCCACCCTGCTGTTCAGCTCGAATTTTTCGTCGAGAACGACGTCGGCAAAGTCCGCATAACCAATAATTGTACGGTTCGCGGTTATCAAAGGGACTATGATAATAAGACACTCGATTTTAGAATAACGCCCGGTAGCGGCGGAACCGAATCTGAAAGATACGATATTTACGCCTATCATTTTATCCCTAAGGACGCAGATAGCACCGGCGAAAGATTCACTGTGTGTATCGATGAGACTTATGTCTCCCAGTCTTTTGGCGGCGTGGAATCCGAACCGGGCGGTCAGATTTTCGTTGACGGCAACGTAGTCATCGGTGGTGACAACACCGGCCACAACGGCGACCAGGTGGCGAAAGGCAGAGTTACCGTGGTGGCAACAGGGAATATCTGGTTCGCCGATTCTATAGTAGTTGATGGCCCGCACGATGCAGACGGCAAACCAACAATCGATAATCCTAACATCTTGGGCCTGATTGCCCAGGGACTGGTAAAGGTTATTGACCCGGGCATGTCCAGTTATGACGCAGGCGGTGGCAACGACTATCCAGGCCCACCCGGCGAATTTGACGATTTAGAATATGCTCCTATCGGTCGGCATGACGGCGGTGAGGAATGTGACAGACACCTGCCGGACCCGATGGTAGCTGAGACGGCTATTACGGTCGGTGGCGGAGGATGGGGAGCTGAGAATGTCAGATGGAATGGCTATGGCGGTAGAAAAGAAACCGACGGCATAACAGACGGCCTGGTTCTGCGTGGCAGCGTCACCGAAGCTGTGCGAGGCGTCGTCGGTTTGATTGGCCAAGATGGTTTCGTAAAACAGTACTATATGGATGAGCGATTACTCAACGGCATCTTGCCAGGCGATATCTGGTTGAGAGGCAAATATGTTCCTGCACCTGCCGGCTGGCACGATTACCGACCAACCAACTGAAGCTGACCATTGACACACTCCTTAGTTTCCAGCCTTACAATAACCACGAGTTCTTTTATATCACCTGTTTAGTGGAGTAATGGCTGGTAATAGAAAGAGACTTGATTCCAAATGTCGGACGCTAAACGCCATTTATAGGACTTTCCATTTCAAAACCCATCGCAGTAATCTGCGAAATTAACACATTTTAATTTCTGGCATGGTTCAATCCTGGGTGGCAGCCTCAAGCGCAGCTTGGGGATGGCAAAGCTCCAAAAGCGGCGTAACCATCCCCAAATCCTTCGGATTTGAGGCTGCCACCCACTATGGAGCCACAAATCAATGTTACCCAGAATC
>DAOWID010000235.1 GCA_030641115.1 Planctomycetota bacterium
AGGTAGCTCGATGCTTTTGCCTGCCAGCGAGGAACTCTCCGGCTCGGCTATAGCTTTGGTCGAGCCGTGGGCGTGCGTCGAAGATGCGTACGCCTCAAAGGAACGAACGAGCCTGGAAGCAGATGGACAAATGGCCATAGTTGCAGATGCGCCGGTGAGTGAAGGTGGTCTTCGCGATCTGTTTCGTCACCACGGCAAGCCAGCGCAAATAACGTGGGTTTCAGAATTGCCACAACCAACCGAATTAGGCGTTGAGGTAAAAAGATGCACGAACATATCAGAGCTTGTCGATGTTGGCTATGACGATGTGGTCTATTTCGGGTCTGATGCTGAGGTTGTTGAAACATTATTTGCCAAAGTTGCGGTAAAGGGACTTCTGAATATTGTTCTCTGCGGAGGCAAGTTTGGCAGAGATGTAGTTACTCAAGTCGGACGAGTCCACTATGGCGGAATCCGCATAGTGGGCACTACAGGTTCGGACCCATCTGAGTCTATGAAAGTGATCCCTGAAACCGACGAGATTCGGCCGGGTGACAGGATTAACGTCATCGGGGCAGGCGGACCTATGGGCATGATGCACGTGATACGAAATATCTGTCAGGGCGTTAAGAATGTTAGCGTTTTCGCGGCAGATGTGGACGACAACAGACTGGCTGCAGTGACAAAGATCGCTGCGCCTCTGGCTGAGAAAAATGGTGTTGAATACAAGGCATATAATCCCACCGGAGAGCAGATCGAGGACAGTTTCAACTACACCGCTTTGATGGCGCCAATACCGGACCTGGTTGCTGCTTCAGTGCGCATCGCCGCCGGGCGGGGACTGATTAACATATTTGCCGGCATACCTGCGACTGTCACCGGCAAGATCGACCTGGATACTTACATCGAAAAGCAACTTTACCTTATCGGGACCAGCGGCTCAACTTTGGATGATATGAAACGAATGCTGGAAAGAGCCGAGTCCGGCAGGCTTGACACCAACGTCAGCGTCGCGGCTATTTGTGGGCTTGCCGGCGCCACCGAAGGAATTCGCGCAGTTGAGAACCGGTCCATAGCAGGCAAGATCATCGTTTACCCGGCGTGTCGCGGCCTGGGGTTAGTACGCCTGGAAGAGCTGAGCGAAAAGCTCCCGGAGGTTGCTGAATGTCTAACTGACGGGCTGTGGAACAAGAGAGCGGAAGATACGCTGCTGCAAATGTATCAAAACTCGTAGGACAAATAGAAAAACATTAACGAATTAGGAAAGGACAAAAATTATGGAATGTGTAAGGAGACTAACAGGACGGTTGAGTAGCCAGATTGTAGCTAAGAAATGTGCGGCTTCGTTGATTTGCATCCTACTATTGGTTCCTTTTTCGACGAGCAGCCTCCACGGGCAAGAGTTGGAGTTCGATGGCTTAACCATGAACCTGGGAAGTCTGCCGCGCTTGTCGTACGCAAAGACGCGGTCAATCAGCCCAGAGAACTTCACCGGTGAAAAGGGCAAAGGTGGCATGGCAACAGAAGGGACAGGCAAGCGAGCGGCTCGTGAATTGGATCAAGGCTGGAAAGTCTCTCCTTCGGTTCGGATCAAAGCGGGTCAGACTTTTGTAATGGCCGACATCCAGGCTTCGGGCGCGATCCAGCACATCTGGATGACGCCGACCGGGAACAATCGCTTGACCATCCTGCGGATTTACTGGGACGGCGAAAAGGAGCCGTCCGTTGAATGTCCGGTAGGGGACTTCTTTGCATGTGGCATGGGTCGGTACGTTCAGGTTACCTCTTTGGCGGTTTGCGTCAATCCGAAAAGCGGATTCAATTGTTACTGGATGATGCCGTTTCGCAAACGCTGCAAAGTTACCATGACCAATATCGATGCCAAGGCAATGGTACTATACTACCAAATCGACTACACGCTGACTCATATTCCGGAGGATATGGCATATTTTCATGCGCAGTTTCGTCGCGTCAATCCACTTGCCCATAAGGATGTTTATACCATTCTTGACGGCGTGAAGGGCCAGGGACACTACGTGGGAACATATATGACATGGGGTTCGAACAGCCCCGGCTGGTGGGGTGAAGGCGAGATCAAGTTTTACATGGACGGGGACAAGGAATTTCCGACGATTTGCGGGACCGGAACAGAAGATTATTTCTGCGGCTCTTATGGTTTTTCGAAACGGCAAGGCAAGGGATATCAGGAATTTAATACTCCTTACGCCGGTATGCCGCAGGTGATAATGGACGAGAAGCAGCCGCGTTTTGGGCTGTACCGTTGGCATATTATGGACCCAATAAGGTTTGAAAAGGACCTGAAGGTGACAATGCAGGCACTGGGATGGCAAAGCGGCGGAAGGTATTTGCCTCTGCAGGATGATTTATCCTCGGTTGCATTCTGGTATCAAGTCGAGCCTCATGCGCCATTTCCGGAGTTGCCTGATAAGGATTCCTTGAAAATCAAGCAGTGATTGCAGAGCCTGCGTTTTGAGTTTCTTTGGGAGACAGGAGCAAATGAGTAACTCGAAGGACATCGAAAAGGTGTATGAGACGGCACGGCAGCGCTACGCTGAGCTGGGCGTTGACACTGATAAGGCCATGGACCGACTCAGCAAGATAGCAATATCACTTCACTGCTGGCAAGGAGATGACGTAGGGGGATTCGAAGGCAGTGAAGGTCCCAGCGGCGGCATAATGGCTACAGGGTCTTATCCGGGCAAGGCACGGACGGCTGATGAACTGCGGGCGGATTTGGAAAAGGCTATGAGCCTGATACCCGGCAGGCATCGATTGAACCTGCACGCGATGTACGCAGAGACGGCAGGAAAGAAGATTGAGCGCAACGAGCTAACGGCGGAGCATTTTACTGCGTGGATTGACTGGGCAAAAGACAACGGCTTGGGGATGGATTTTAATGGAACGTTTTTTGCGCATCCGAAAGCTGATAGCGGCTTCACGCTGTCCAGCGCAGACGAAGGGACACGCAAGTTCTGGGTTGAGCACGGCATCGCCTGCCGAAAGATTGGCGCCCGCATGGGAAAGGAGCTGGGTACGCCCTGTGTAGCTAATGTGTGGATTCCAGACGGCTATAAGGACATCCCGGTCGACCGGAAAGGACCCCGCCACCGCCTCCGGAAATCGCTCGATGAAATATTCGCCGAGAAGATGGATCGTACGTGGCTTCTGGATTCGGTGGAAAGCAAACTCTTCGGCATCGGCTCGGAAAGCTATGTTGTCGGCTCGCATGAATTCTATCTGGGCTATGCCATTGAGAACAAGACGCTGCTTTGCCTGGATACGGGACACTTTCATCCGACGGAGGTTGTTTCGGATAAGATCTCATCTGTGATGACCTTTCTTGATGAGATATTGCTTCATGTCAGTAGAGGCGTGCGATGGGACAGCGATCATGTAGTCATTCTGTCGGATGAGTTACGTGCCATCGCTGAAGAGATAGTGCGGGGTGATTACCTTAAAAGAGTGCACATTGGGCTTGACTTTTTCGACGCGAGCATTAACCGAGTTGCGGCTTGGATCATAGGGACGCGCTGCATGATAAAGGCTCTACTTATTGGGCTGCTGGAACCGGTAGAGAAGTTACAAGCAATGGAGGCCGGCGGCGACCATACATCGCGTCTGGCTATGCTCGAAGAGCTAAAGACCTTGCCCTTTGGCGCGGTCTGGGACTATTACTGCTTGAAACAGGATGTGCCAGTCGGAGGGGATTGGCTGAAAGAAGTAAGGACCTACGAAGAAAAGGTGACAAGTCTGAGAAGGTAGACCTACAACTGAAAGGAAAAATATGGCCAGTGACAGTGACAGCGGCGCCATAAAGGCAATGGATTTACTCTATGAATTTGAGCGCGAGCCAGTCTCCGACGAGAAGCTTCAGCCGGGCAAGCACTTTGCGGGCATATACGCCGGCGAGCATGTGGCCGGGACAGAGTTCGTCATCGGTGCGCTGTTTGTTGCGTGGGGTGCCACGGCGTTCGACATATTTGTTGGGCTTCTTATCGGGAACCTAATGGCGGTGCTGACATGGGCATTTGTCTGTGCGCCGATTGCCGTGCAGACACGGCTTACGTTATACTGGTATCTCCGCAAGATAGCCGGACCCGTTGCCACGACCATTTACAACATTCTAAATGCAGTGCTGTTCTGCATACTGGCAGGCTGCATGATTACGGTTTCAGCTTCGGCTGTGCGCATTCCCTTCGGCATCCGACCGCAGACTCACTGGTATCCCGAAGATATCCGTTTTGTGCTGGTTGTAATCGGTGTCGGGGCGGTTGTGGTGACACTGGCTATTTTAGGGTTCAAGAAGCTTGCTCAGTTTGCCGAGGTTTGTTCGCCGTGGATGTTTTTGATGTTTATCGCCGGAGCCGTGGTAATGCTGCCCGGCTTGGCAGAAAGAGTACTGGCCAGGCAAATCGGCAGCCTCGCAGATTTCTGGACCCTGGCAAATAAATCCATCTGGACTGGGGTACCACCAGAGGGTAATCCTAAGATCGGGTTCTGGCACGTGGCGGCATTTGCCTGGATATGCAACCTTGCGATGCACGGCGGGCTATCGGATATGGCGCTTCTCCGGTACGCCAAGAAGACATCTTATGGGTTTTTCTCAGCGTTCGGAATGTTCCTCGGACATTACTTAGCCTGGATTTGCGCAGGTATTATGGGTGCGACAACGGCTCTGATCTTGGGAAAGACCATGGGCGACCTCGATGCCGGCGAAGTTGCGTGGCAGGCACTTGGCATATCGGGAATAATCGCGGTCATTATTGCCGGCTGGACAACGTCAAATCCAACATTGTATAGAGCTGGGCTGGCCTTTCAAGCGGTGACGCCGGGCTGGCCAAGATGGCTGGTGACGCTCGTGGCCGGAGCAATCACGACACTCATAGCATGTTCTCCGTTTGTGTTTACGAAACTATTGAACTTCGTCGGCTGGTACGGCCTGTTATTAATGCCCGTTGGGGCGATTGTCGTTGTCGAACATTGGATCTTCCCAAGACTGGGCTGGACACAATTCTGGGTCTCCCGCAAAAAACTAGCCGTAAGCTGGCCCGCTCTGCTGAGCTGGGGCATTGCTATTGTGGTGGCATTGGTCCTTGAGAGGACAGGGACATTACATCTTTTCTTCTTGTTCCTTCCGGTCTGGGTGCTGACGGCGGTGCTGTACATCATCTTGGCCTCGATCGCCGGCGCCCGCGACAAGTTCGAGGCCGAGGCCGAGGAGACGGGAGTCCAGAGCGGAGATTCCAAACCCGCGGCGAGTAAAGCCGAAGCAGACTATCAGTCTGGGCAAAAAAGTGGAAATGGCAAAGATATCGTTCTGTGGGTTTCCGGGATAGCCGCGGCCGCGTCACTGCTTACGTGTGTGATCTTGCCGATGTGGGTCTATGTTACGGGCGGCGGTGAGTATTTGGATAACCTTGCGATATTTAAGAAAATGCTGATCTGGCCGACTTTGATTTACTTCGTAACCGGAACTATCTGGATGGTGAAAAAAGACAGAGCAAAATAAAAAAGGAGAGAATCATGCCTGATATTGACGTAGCAACACAAGCAAAAAAGTTTTATGAAGATGTCCCTACGGAGACGCCGGGTTTCTTTCTCAAAGGAGCAAGTGCTCTTGACTGGGGGATGAAGAATCGTTTGTCCAGAATATTTAATCCCAAGACGGGCCGAACAGTAATGTTTGCGATCGATCATGGCTATTTTCAAGGACCTACCACGGGCCTTGAGCGAATTGACCTGACGATTGTGCCATTGATGTACTACGCCGATGCTATCATGCTGACACGGGGAATTTTGCGAACTACGGTGCCCCCTGCCCTGACCAAACCGGTCGTGCTGCGGTGCAGCGGCGGGCCAAGCGTACTTAAGGAACTGTCGAATGAGGAATTAGCCGTTGACATTGAGGACGCTATTCGCCTGAACGCGGCGGCTATTACGTTGCAGGTTTTTATCGGCGGCGAGTTCGAAACCCGCTCGGTGCACAATATGACCCGGCTGGTAGATATGGGGATGCGTTATGGTATTCCCACTATGGCCGTGACGGCGGTGGGCAAAGACATGGTCCGAGATGCCAGATATTTCCGCTTGGCTTGCCGGATCTGTGCCGAGCTTGGGGCCCAGCTTGTCAAGACGTATTACATTCCGGAAGGCTTTAAGACGATAACAGCTTCCTGTCCGGTCCCGATTGTGATGGCTGGCGGCAAGAAAATTGCCGAGCTCGATGCTTTGACAATGGCTTATAAGGCCATCCAGGAAGGCGCATCCGGCGTGGATATGGGACGCAACATCTTCCAGAGCGACGCGCCCGAAGCCATGATGCAGGCGATCCACAAAGTTGTCCATGAGGACATGAAGCCGGCTGAGGCTTACGAGCTATACGAGACCCTCAAAAACCAAGAGAAGTAAGGAATAACTTCGAGATGCAAAGCAAACCTCTTTGGGATGAACTGCGTCGAATATGCCCGCTCATTAGTGTCGGGATACTGACGGCGGATTTAATGTCTCTGGGCTCAGAGTTGAAACTCATGGAAAAGGCAGGGGTGAAACTGCTGCACGTCGATGTTATGGACGGATGTTTTTGCCCCATGATGACGGTAGGGCCCGGCTTCATAAAGGCCTTGAGAACACCGCTGCTCAAAGATATACACCTGCTGATAGACGAGCCTTTGAACAAGCTTGAAAGCTACGTTGCCGCCGGCGCCGATATGATTACCGTGCAGGTTGAGTTCTGCCGGCACATACATCGCGTCCTGCAATCACTGGGCCAAATGAGCAACGTCAATGATCCCGACAGAGGCATTTTGCGCGGAATCGCCTTGAATCCTGGAACGCCACTTGAAGTTATCAGCCCCCTTATGGATGAGCTCGAAATGGTCTTCCTTCTGGCCATTAATCCGGGCTGGAGCGGACAGAAGTTCATCCCATCCACTGGTCCGCGCCTTGCCAGGTTAAAGCAGATGATTCACGATGCAAACAAAGACATCCTTGTAGGCATCGATGGCGGCATCACGCGCAATAACATAGCGGACGTGGCTCGGATGGATGCTGATATTATCGTCACCGGAAGTGCCGTGTTCGACGGAAAAACACCTCTGGAAAACGCCAAATTCATGATAAGTGCCTTGACAAAACGATAAGATTATAGTTAAAATCATGATAGTTATGGTAGGTTTCAATGAAATTGAAAACGTTGCCAGAAAAATTGGTCAGCAAATCCATGCCAAGGCTGTGATTCTTTTCGGCTCATACGCCCGAAACCAACCTGGAAAACATAGCGATGTTGACCTGCTGGTGATTGCCGAGAGCAATTTGCCAAGACACAAACGCAGCCGCGAGCTGCACCTCATGTTCAAGCCATATCCTTTTCCGATGGACATTCTGGTTTATACTCCCAAGGAAGTGGAAAAGGAAAGCCAGTTCGAGCTTTCATTCATCTCCACCGTACTACGGGAGGGGAAAAAGCTATATGGATAAAAAGCTTGAATATGCAAAGCGATGGTTCGATAAGGCAAAGAATGATCTATTAGACGCTGACAATAATCTTGCTGCTGATAAAGTGCCTTATGATACTGTCTGCTTTCACTGCCAGCAGACTGCTGAAAAACTGCTCAAAGGTTTTCTTGTCGCGCATGGCTGCGAATATCCGATAACGCATAACTTGTTTGTTATCTTGGACAAAGTTACTGAATATGACGGCCTTGCAGAATCGTTGCGAGAAGCGATTGCTTTGCTTAATCCTTATGCTGTAGAGATTCGCTATCCTGGGGATGAATTGACCTTGACGATTGACAACGCTACTGAAGCACGGCAGGCGGTGCAGAAAGTTCTTGAATGGGTGCAGCAGAAGTTTGGACAGCTTTTTGAATGAAGATGTAACTTCGCTGCTCGAGCGAAGCGAAGGATACGCTTCGCAAGCTACGCAATACGAATTTTTTCCGGAACCACCGGCTGCACTCGGACATCGGGCAACAAAGCAGGTAATGCTGTCGTTAGATTTAATTATTTATCAAAATGGATATACTCTATAAAAAGTATAAAAAGAGAAAGATAGGGCCATGTAACATATGCCAAAAAACTGGCAGGTTAACTTGGGATCATGTTCCACCTAAAGGCGGTATAGATTTAGCTCCTGTTGAAATAGATCGAGTTACATCTCACTTCATTTCTAACTTTAAATTGGAAAATCCTGAAATTTCTAATGATGGACTGAAATATAGAACATTATGTTCAAGATGTAATTCAATTTTGGGTAACAAATATGATCCGGCTCTCAATGATTTTGCCAAAACACTTGCAAAGCTCTTAAACTCTTCATTATATCTTCCCGAAACTATAAAGCTCTCGATCAGACCGACGGCTGTTATCAGGGCTGTATTGGGTCACTTGTTAACTGCAAGGCTTTCAAGTGTTGATTCATTTTTTGATCCAACTATTCGTGAACTTGTTCTTAATGACGAAATTCCAATACCAAAAAACATATCAGTCTTTTATTGGATACATCCATTTGCTCAACAAATTGTTTTTCGAGACGCTCTAATGCCGTCAAGGATAGGTAATTTTTCTGAGTTTCAACGTATTGGGTTTTTGAAATACTTCCCTTTGGGATTCCTTGTATCAGATATTTCTGAATATGAAGGACTTGGCTCGTTATCAATTTGGAGAAATGAGCCTTCAAGTAAAATAGTCGAAATAAGTGTTAGACTTAACCAATTTAGAGGTGCATTCTGGCCTGAGGCTCCTTCGCCAGGTAATTTCCTGATGTTTGGTGCAGATGGCTTAGAATCCTTAATGGCTCACCCAAATAAGAAACTAATTGAAGAATATAGACAGCACCTGAAATCTTTCTGAACCGGACCGCGTGGAAACACGGCCGGTTGGCTTCTATTTAGCTGAGGTTTTGGATCATTTGACGTTACTAAGGACAGGTTTTATTGGTCTAAGATGAAGATTAACGCATCAGAACAATACTCTGTGAGCCGATTAGCTCAGATAACACTGATTGTCCGCGGGCTTCTGGCAAATCCAACAGGTGACCAGGATATACCCTATAAGCCGGTGATTTTGAAATCCTTAACGAGTAAGGAAGCTATTGATTTTGCTGGCAAAAAAATTGGTGGGCTAAAGCCCACCCTACAGTCTTTGCTCAAAAGTCAATATCCGCCACTTTTTTTAGATGTTCCTGTAGAAAGTATCGAGCCGGAAAAGCTTCGTAAGCAATTAATTGATGCCATTTCTGATTATTCATCCAAACACGCTGCAAAGCCTGAGATTATATGTGTTCGTGATTTCGGAGTGCTTTATGTTGAGCATTGTGTCGAGACTTCTGAATTGCCTCTTGGTAATAAAATTGCTCTGGTAACAGGCGCTGCGGGGGCCATCGGTTACGGGATTTGCCGGGGACTGCTGGAAAACGGCTGTCATCTTGTTGCCACCGATCTACCAGGAAAGAAGTTTAATGACTTCGTAGCTGACTTAAAAACGATAGGTTGTGATCGTGTGATAGGTGTTCCTATCGATGTTACGGAGAAGGAATCTGTCAGACGAGGATTTGAAAGCGTAATTCAAACGTGGGGTGGCATTGATATTGTTGTTGTTAACGCCGGCATTCCACTGGTCTCATATCTGAAAGACATAGACCTCGACACCTTTCGCAAGTTGGAAAAGGTAAATGTGGAAGGTGCCTTGCTAACACTTGCCGAAGCGGCACGGATTTTTATTAACCAGGGGATCGGCGGTGACATTATTGTTATATCCACAAAGAACGTTCCAGCACCTGGTGCCGGCTTCGGCGCCTACAGTGCTACCAAAGCCGCCTGTCACCAATTAGGCCGTATCGCGAGTATAGAGCTGGCACAATATGGAGTTCGGGTAAACATGGTGGCCCCGGATGGCGTATTCTCCGAGGGTAAATACAAATCCGGCTTGTGGGAACAAATCGGCCCCGACCGAATGCGGGCTCGAGGGCTTGACGAAAAAGGATTGCAGGAATATTACCGCAACAGAAACCTGCTCAAAGCCAGTATTACGGGACGGCATGTTTCCAATGCGGTACTGTTTTTTGCCACGCGCCAAACGCCGACAACCGGCGCTACAATTCCCGTAGACGGTGGTTTGCCTGATGCAACGCCGCGGTGAAATAATAATGCAAAAATCAAAATGCAAAATTAAGGAGGTCATCCGCCTTCGGCGGATTCCACAATTTTAATTTTTGGTATTTGAATTCTGAACTGATTGTAAGGAGTGTTTTTGAAAAATGGATAAGGCCTTGTTAGAACTCATAAGAATATCACACGCCGTTGGCCGCGACAGCACACTTGTTCAGGGAGGAGGCGGCAATACGTCCGTTAAGACCGCAGACGGCAAATACATGTATATCAAGGCCAGCGGCACAGCTCTGAAAGATATGAGTAGGAAAAAGGGCTGGCGGCGAATGCGGCTGGACGTCGTCCTGTCGATTATTAAAGATAAGTCGATAACAAGTCTTGAGACGCACGCGCGGGAAATTGAGGTGGTGAATCGGCTGCTTCTTGCATGTGATGACGAAGTAAGCGGAGTGGCCCGGCCGTCTGTGGAAGCACATCTGCATGGTTTTCTTGATAGGTGCGTGATTCACCTGCATCCCAGTTCAGTGGGCGCATACGTCAATGCCAAAAATGGAAAGGCAGAGCTTGAGAAACTCTTTAAGGATGAGAAGCTCCCGCCACTCTGGGTGCCGTACACGGACCCCGGCTTTACGCTCGCAAAAAAGATTGCCAGGTTAGTTGATAATTATCAAAAGCGGCTAAACAAGAAGCCTGCTATTCTTTTTCTGCACAAGCATGGACTTCTTATAACTGGGGGTACTGCCGATTCCGCGTTGCGTCTTGTTCGCAAGGTCATCAATCGCTGCAATAGCAAGTTAAGGCAGCCAAAAGGCGGCAAAATCAAATCCATAAGTCAGAAAAAGATTAACGATGCAGAGCGTTACATTCGCAAGGCATTCTTTGAGGCCACAGATGAGCGTACGACGGTAAGCTATTTTTATGACGATGAGATTGCAGCCTTCCTGGCCCAACCAGACGCCGAGCAGATGTTGTCAGCAGGCGTCTTGACGCCGGATGAACTGGTCTATTCTAATGGCCCTGCAATGTGGGTGGTGGCCCCGGTGGCCAAAATCGAATCGCAGAATATTGCGAACAGATTGAGACAGCAAATCGAGAAGGGAGATAGACATGCTGTAGCGTTTCTTGTCAAGGATGTCGGGCTATTTGTAGCGGGAAAAAAGAAAATCGCGCAGACGGTGCGGGACATTGTGGCATACTCAGCCTTTATTCGCAGCAACGCCAAACGAATGGGGGGAATCCGCTGCTTGAATAAAAGACAGCGGGACTTCATTAACCGCTGGGAAGCCGAAGCGTTTCGCAAGAAAGTGGCAAAGGGCGAAATCGGTAAACACTGAGACGATCCACCTCTGCTCGTGTCTCGTTTCTCAATTTCCTATTTTCCTTTTTTGCACCACCTTTTCAATTTTCTGCCACAGACTTCACGCGAACCGCTATTCAGTTGCCCCGTGCTTACGGAGCAGTTCGACGATTGCCGTGCGTCCCATTCTTTCGGCCCACCACAATGCAGTTCGCCCAGAGTTATCTTCTGCACTCGCGTCTGCACCTTTGGACAGGAGCAATTCTGTTATATCCTTGCTGCCCGCGCGGGCAGCGTAGAGCAAGGGCGTCCAGCCATACTTTGTCTCTCCACGGACATCGGCACCTTTTTCGATGAGTAGCTGGGCGACAGATGTATGGCCGTACATGGACGCATAGTGCAGGGCAGTACCGCCCCAGTTGGTCTTTGCGTTGGCGTCGGCCCCCTTCTTAAGTAATAGTTCTACCACATCTGCGTAGCCATCTCTGGCTGCGCAATGGAGCGGTGTTTTGAGTTCATTATCGCGCGTGTTTAGATTGGCACCCTTGCTTATGAGGAATTCGACGAAGTCTTTCTTTCTTTTCATTTCTGCAACGAGCAGCGGTGTCAGCCCATTATTGTGATTCTCTGCATTGAGGTCGGCGCCTTTGGAGATGAACCATTCGGCCATGTCTTTGTTGCCTTGGCTAACCGCCATGTGCAGAGGCGTCCATCCGCCTGAGCCGGTTCTTGTGTTGACGTTGGCTCCAGCACTTATGAGCAGCTTGGCTGCGTCTTTTCGGTTTGCCTTGGCCGCCCAGTGCAGCGGAGTATAGCCTCTCTCTGTTTTTTTGTTGACGTCGGATCCACTTGCAATCAGCGATTTGACCTGAGCGATGTCACCGGAACAGGCAGCGCTGTGCAGGGCCTCCGCTGGTCCTTTCTTGGTCCCGGTCAAGCGTTTGAAGATAAGGATAGAGTAGTCGAACTCTCCTGCAACATAGACATATTCGCCGTCGGGACTGATTCCGATACCACTGGCTGAGCCGTCTTTGCCGGCAACTTCGCTGTCATAAAAGGTCTGTATGTAAGTCAATTCGCCGGTTTCAACATTTCGCCTGAACGAAACGACCG
This sequence comes from Planctomycetota bacterium, assembly GCA_030641115.1. Taxonomy (GTDB): domain Bacteria; phylum Planctomycetota; class Phycisphaerae; order Sedimentisphaerales; family Anaerobacaceae; genus DAOWID01. The sequence continues at coordinate 12,517 of DAOWID010000235.1, forward strand.
AATTCGAGCGAGAGCCAAGCGCATAGAGATTCTTGCTGTCGGGGCTGACAATTAGCTCATTGCCCCCAATAAAGCCCGTCACACCGTCTTGGCCGTCAAAGATCTCCTGTACGAGCGAAAGTGTGCCGTCTAACTTTTTCTCAAACACACAGATCGCGTTGTCTTTTCCTTCGCGTCGCCCCGCATTGGTGTAGACAAATCTTCCGTCAGGACTACACGTCACAGCCCAGACACCGGCGAGGCCATGTACGTTGCCTTGCTCGTCTTTAATAACCTGTTTCAATTTGGTCTTTCCTGTTTCTGCGTTTCTCTCGAGCACTGTGAGCGCGTCAGCTTGATTCGCAGTGACATAAATATACTTCCCATCAGGACTGACTGCAATCCCACGCGCATCATCGAGGCAGCGACCCTCGCCTTTGTTGTTCTCCACAAAGGCCAACTTCCTATCCTCTGTAATCCGAAATACGTTCACTGCTGCGCTGCGACCAGCGATTACATACACAAACCGGGAGTCCGGCGAAATGGCGGCGTCAACCGCGTAATCCAGCCCCTGGACGCCGTTTTCGCCTTGCTTGGCCTTGTCCAACACCTTGAGGGTGCCGGTTGACTGGTCCCGTTCAAATAAGTGCACCGTATTAGTGCGAATGCTGGTGCAAACCACGTAGCGACCACATGGACTAACTCGGGCGGCTACGGCTCCATATATGTCTTTGTTCTTGTCCTGGGAGATCGTCTGGATATGTTCAATGTAGCCTGTTTTGCTATTACGCTTGAAGACGGTTAGGTCACCAACGCCGTATGCGGCTGCATAAGCGTGCCGTCCGTCTGGGCTGGTCTCAACTGAGGTGACACCGCGGAAATCCTCGCGGGTAAGATGGTCAATGTACTCCAATTTCCCTAATGTATCCGGTTTCTTCTCGCGCTGCGGTGCAGCTTTTGTTTCTGCCCGGGCAGTTAGGGCAAGCGCTGTGGGGACGGTCAAGAGTGCCAGTAGCAATACAACTGTCACGGCTACCAAGCTCGGGTGCTTCTGGAATTTTTTTCCTGGTCTCATCATGGTCTTTATCCTTTCTTCAATATTTTTAGCTGGACCGGCTACGGCCAACGATGGGACCGGCCGGGTTGATTCGTACTTAGCGATTAACGCCTGCACAATAGCGGTGCTGTAATCTTCTGGCGGGGTGTTCAAACGGGCAATGGCCATCTCGTCACAGCATTTCTCTCTTTCCTGCCGTATCTTTTTATTCGCCCACCAAACGAAGGGGTGGAACCAAAATACCGCCTGGGCGATTACCTGCAAAATATTGACCGCCGCATCAAAACGCACGATATGGCTTAGCTCGTGTCCCAGGATGCTTTTTTGACGCCCTGGCTCGTTGAGCTTCAGAAAATTCTTGGGCAGGTAGATACTTCCACGCAACAAACCCCATACAAATGGCTGACTGATGTCATCCATCAGCCAAATCCTCGGGAAGCTCCTGAAACCATAAGCACAAAATATGTTTTTGATATCAGCCTGCAATTTGGCGGGGAGTGCTTCGCGCGTTTTCCACAACCACCAGTTAGCACGTAAAGCCCTGAGCAGATTGAGAACCAGATAGACACCCGCTCCTACGAGCCAAGCAATCCCGATCCATCGCATAGGATCTGATTGTGCCGCTATTACTCTATCGACCGTATCCGGTTTAGCAGACTCAGCAAGCCCAGCGTCGGCCACAGGCGAGCGTATCTGCTCTGAAGCTGGTGACTTGGATGCGGCCGTATTGGAGGTCCCTATTTCGGAGTCCACATCGGGCGTCTCAGTCGATCGAGACACCGAAAGCCGTGCAGCCAGCAACTGTCGTGGCACAATTCTCAAAGGGATAGCATACAGGGGCGGCACAAGACATTTGGCCAGAAGGATCAGCCAAAGAAGGTAGCGAACATGAGCGTTCTTGTTTCTGAGGGCAAACGATGCAGCAGCTATACCCATGGTTAGCAGCGCTATTTGCCAACTTTGGGTGAGCAAATAGTCTGTCGTTCGGCTCAACCAAGGCTCCATCGCTAATACCTCCACAAATAAATGGTTGCTATTTTTTCTTTATTAGCCTTTTCAACCTTTTGATATCGTCCGGGTTAATCTTGCCGTCTTCGGCCAGAAACTGCATAAGAGGCCTGGGATCACCGCCAAAGAGCCTGTCGAGGAAATCAAGGACGGTTCTCTTGACGACATCCTCACGTTTGATGGCTGGGAAGAAAACATGGGCTTTGCCCTTCATTTTGTGCGTTAGATAGCCTTTGTTTTCCAGCCGACGCAGCAGTGTTTGAACCGTCTTGTAGACTATTTTCCTCTTTGGAGGTAGCAGATCGCAGATCTGCTGTACGGTCGCTTCGTGAAGCTGCCAGACTAATCTTAGAATTTCGGTCTCTGCCGGGCTCATCGCCCGCAACTTTTGCTTTGCCATGATTACATCCTCTTACATTTGTCAGATTAGTATATCCTACATATGTAAGACGTGTCAACAGAAAAAGTTAGAAATTTCGAAAATTTTTTCACTTTCTAATCAGCAAGAAAACGGCATGGGCAAGTCCACAGGGTGCCGGTCTGCAATTTCCTGCAAAATCGAGCGGCGCCGGCGTTTTGAGTTGCCTTTTCGCCGCTGAATGTGCTATATTACTCGTCCTGGTCGTGCGTGATGCGTATTGCGAGAAAAAAACCACGCAATACGCGGTACGATATACGCAATGCGATTTTTGAGGAGATTCGCAGTATGGATTTTTGTATCGAAGACACACGAAAAAAGCCGGTTGCGAAGTTGAAAGAGCTTATCAAGGATCGGATTATTACCATCGAGGATGCAGCCGATTGGCTCAGGACAATCCACGAGATCCGATTCTTCGAAGATAAGGTCTTTGAGCTTTTGGGTCAGAATATTATCAAAGGTGCTTCACACCTTTATGCCGGTGAAGAGGCCGTCGCCGTCGGTGCCATTGCCGCTATCGAACGCGGCGACGTAATCGGCTCGACCCACAGAGGCCACGGACACTGTGGAGCTATCGGCAATAAATACGCCGATAGTGAAAAGGACCGCCAGAACCACTGGAACCAGATGATGGCGGAGCTTATGGGCAAAGAGACCGGCTACTGCAAGGGCAGAGGCGGCTCAATGCACATCGCCGAAGTGGACAAACAAAACAACCTTGGCTCAACCGGAATTGTCGGCGGCAATCAGCCGCCGGCTGTCGGCGCGGCCTTCGCTGAGAAATACAAGAAGACCGGCAAAGTGGTGCTTTCATTTTTCGGCGACGGCTCCACAAACTGTGGTAGTTTTCACGAGTCTATGAATCTGGCATCGACCTTGAAGGTGCCCCTTGTAGCAATAATCGAGAATAACCTTTACGGAATGAGCGTGCCATTCTCCGGCAGTGAGGTCGACGGTGCCGTACGAGCCAGTAATATTGAGGACATTGCGCAGAGGGCGGCTGCTTATGACGTGCCGGCCATGATTGTGGACGGCCAGGATGCAGTGGCGGTGTTTCTTGCAGTCCGCACGGCAGTTCAAAGGGCGAGAAAAGATTGTCAAATGACTATTATCGAGGCCAAGACCTACCGCTGGTACGGCCACAGCCGAAGCGACCCGCGTGCCTACCGCACTAAAGCAGAAGAAAAAGCATGGCACGAGCGTGATCCGATTACAGTCCTAAGCGACAAACTGCTTGCCGAGAAACTGTGCACACAGCAGGAATTAGACAAGATAAAGGATAAAGCCTCTGCAACAATCGAAGCAGCTACGAAATTCGGCCTGGATAGTCCGTGGCCCAACCCTGCCGATGTGGCCAAAGACGTATATGTCGAGGAGACGTATCCGGCTGAGCTTGTTGAGTCCGAAAGGGCAACCAGCGCAAAGGTGACGGAAGCGACTGCTGCTTTCGAGGCGGCTCTTGCTTCGTCTACAGCCAAGACGAAAAAAGAGGCCACCGAGCGGGCCAGAGCGGAAATTAAATCTAAGTTCGGCATGGATGTTATGACGATTGGTCAGGCGGTCTCGGCTGCTCAGGCTGAAGAGTTGAGAAGAGATAAGAACGTCATCGTGATGGGCGAAGATGTAGGTCTATACGGTGGAGCCTACCAGGCTACTCGTGGGCTGCTGGCCGAATTCGGCACTAAGCGAGTCATTGATACCGCCATATCCGAGGCAGCCATCGCCGGTGCAGCCGTAGGTGCGGCTCTTCGCGGCATGAGGCCGGTGGCTGAGATTATGTACGTCGATTTTGTTACTATCGCAATGGACCAGCTCGTCCACGTTGGCGCCTACAATCGGTATATGTTCGGCGGCAAGGCCAAGGTTCCTATGGTGCTGCGAACCGAAGGCGGCGTCGGCAGATGTATCGCCGCTCACCACTCCGAGTCACTGGAGGCCTGGCTTATGCATCCGCCCGGCCTGTACGTGGTAATGCCCTCGACACCGTACGATGCAAAGGGCTTGCTTAAGGCCGCCATTCGCAGCGACAACCCGGTCGTTTTTATCGAGCACAAGGCGACTTACGGCCAGTTCGGTCCGGTGCCCCAAGGCGACTATATCATCCCACTGGGCGTAGCGGACATAAAGAGGCCCGGCAAAGATGCGACCATCGTTAGCTACTGCAGAATGGCGATGCGGTCGCTGGAGGCCGCTAAAGTCCTGGCCGAGGAGCACGGCATCGACGCCGAGGTGATCGACGCACGAACGCTAAAACCGCTGGATATAGCAACGATAGCTGAATCGGTTCGCAAGACGGGACGGCTGATCACTGTTAGCGAAGGCTTTCCCACCTGCGGTGCAGGCAGAGAAATAGCCGGACAGTTCATGGAATATGAATTCGATGATGGCTCGCGCGGGTTCGATTATCTGGATGCGGCGCCGGTCAATTTGGCAGCAGCCGATGCGCCGCCGCCGATGAGTGAGCCGTTGGAAACGGCAAGCATTCCGAGTGTCGAAAAAATCATGGAAGCCGTCAAAAAAGTCGTTGGTGGTTAGCATTTAGTCGTTAGTATTTAGCCCCCGGTTTTACCGGGGGTCTACCCGGCGGTCTTACCGCCGCTCAACGAAATACGATATACGCAATACGATATACGCAATACGAATAACGAGGATTTCAGAATGGCAAAAGAAGTAAGATTGCCACAGCTTGGCCAGACGATGGAAGAGGGAACCATTGTTGATTGCAGAGTCAAGGTCGGTGACGAGGTCAAGAAAGGCGACGTGATTTTTGATATTGAGACGGATAAGGCAACGCTGGAGATGGAATCGCCCGCCGATGGATTCGTAAAACACATCCTCGCCGAGATTGACCAGACACTGCCTGTGGGGGCGCCGATCTTGGTTCTCGGCGACAAAGACGAAGAAGTACCGCAAAGTTTCGTCGATTCGCTTGCGGCTGGTGCACCCGCCGCTGAAGTAGCACCTGCAGTAACGACAACTGAGACCACACCTACAGCCCCTGCCGCTGAGCCGACAGAGTCTGAACGCGAGCCGGTCAAGCCGGCAGGCAAAATAATGGCGTCACCGCGGGCGAAGAAGCTGGCCACAGAGCTTGGTGTTGATTTGGCGATAGTTGCCGGCACAGGGCCTGCCGGCAAGATCACCGAGCAGGATGTCAAAGCCGCTGTCAACACAGAAAAGCGTTTAGCCCCCGGCTTTACGCCGGGGGTTCAGGAAATACCCAAACACGGAGAAACAATACCGCTCAACAGACTTCAGAAAATAACCGCAGAAAAAATGCTCAAATCCAAGCGTGAAATTCCCTGCTTCTATCTGACTGTTAGAGTTGATGTCACCGATCTGGTCGAATTGCGAGCCAAATTGAACCAGACTGGTGACGTGAGAATCTCCTATAACGATTTCATCATAAAGGCGGTCGCAACGGGATTGAAGAAATATCCCATTATGACCGGCCAGTTAGCCGGTGATAGTATTGAGCTGGCAGAGACAATCAACATTGGCCTGGCTATAGCCGTACCGGATGGCCTGGTTGCACCTATCGTGAAAGACGCGAACAAAAAGGATGTCAAGCAGATCGCACGTGACAGTCAGGTGTTGGTCGAGAAGGCCCGCAGCAACAAGCTGGCTCTGACAGATTTGGAGGGCGGCTGCATCACCGTCAGCAACCTTGGCGCCTTGGGGATAGAATCGTTTACTCCGATAGTTGTGCCCGGCCAATGCAGCATCCTTGGCATCGGCAAGATAACCGATACCTGCGTGCCGGACAACGGCAATATCCTGGTGAGAAAGCTGATGAATATGACCCTGTCAGTAGACCACAAAGTCGCCAACGGTGCATACGCAGCCCAGTTTTTGGACTTCGTGAGAAAACAACTGGAAGATACCGCCACGTTCGGGCTTGAATAATTGTAATTATTGATGTTTGAAAAACTAATGAAACGACGATGGGTTCCAGGCGATGTCACCCCTGCGCAAGCAGGGGTCCAGGAACCGGCAGTAAAAGCCTGGATTCCCGCTCCCCGCTTCCGCGGGGACAAGTTTATACCTACGAAAGCAGGTACGGGAATGACACTCGCTTGACAGGTGTCCCCAGCGTGTTTCATTTCTAATGGAAGGTTCAATAGTCAAATCAAGAAGGGGTGTCCAAAATGGCAAAGAAAACCGAAGCAGTGCGTTTGCCAGGTATGAGGAAGGCCACGCCCAAGGCTCCCGTCATCGGTGTATTCGCCACGTCTGACCCGCGTATTGACAAGGCCAGTCGAGCGCGTTGTCAGAACATTGCGAAGATGGCGGCTGACGTAATCAGTGGCTCTGTAGTTTTGCCTGACAAAACACCCGTACCGGTGGTTTATTCTACCGTGTTAGTAGACGGTGAAGCGCAGGCTGATATTGTAGCCGAGCAGCTTCGCAAAGCCGGCGTGGACATCCTGGTCTGCGTCCCGGATACGTGGGCGTTTCCGCAACTTACTGCCATCTCGCTGCTGCAGCAATTTGGCACCAATACGCCCATCAATATTACGTGCGGCAATAGTGGCCCCAAGCCGGGCGTGGTCTACGCACAT
>DAOWID010000209.1 GCA_030641115.1 Planctomycetota bacterium
CTGGTCCTTGATCGCTCAAGCGCCAAGCTCATTGACAGCCGATTTAGCAGACTCGGCGACTTCTTGTTGCCCGGCGATTGTCTTGTGCTCAACGATACAAGAGTCTTGCAGGCCCGGTTCTTCGCCCAACGCAGCAGCGGCGCAAAACTCGAAGGACTTTTTCTCGCTGAGAGCACAGCCGGAATCTGGGACGCAATGCTAAAAGGCGCCCGCAAGGTAAGACCCGGCGAGCACATCTGTCTAAAGGACAAACAAAAGGCAGATTTTTGCAGAGCAGAAGTCCTTCAAAAGACACCTGATGGTAGATGCCGGCTGAAGGTCGAAGCCCAGGTAGACGCTGAGACTATTCTAAACGAGATAGGGTTTCCCCCCCTGCCGCCGTATATCAAGCGGAATGATGACCCAACGGTCGCAGCGGCAGATAAACTGCGCTACCAAACGGTTTACGCCCGCAAAGCCGGCGCCGTCGCAGCACCAACAGCAGGACTCCACTTCACAAACAAGCTGATCGAACAATTAAAACGAGCCGGCATCCATTTTGCGCATGTCACCCTGCACGTAGGCCCAGGGACATTTAAGCCGATAACCACAGAAAACCTACAAGACCACAAAATTCATGAGGAACGCTTCAACGTCGACGAGGAAAATGCCAAGCTGATAAACGCAACGAAAAACAAGGGCGGACGAGTAATCGCTGTCGGCACGACCTCGACACGGGTCCTGGAGACGACGGTGACATGTTCAAGAATCAAGGCTGCCGGCGGGACAACAGACCTGTTTATAAAGCCAGGCTACAAATTCAAAATTGTCGATGCGATGATAACGAATTTTCATCTGCCCCGCTCTACGCTGCTTGCACTCGTAGCGGCCTTCGCAGGACTGCAAAACATCCTTGCTGCCTACGACCACGCTATCAAACAGCGATACCGCTTCTATTCCTACGGCGACGCCATGCTCATTATTTGATACCAAAGACTGCAAGTCTCTTTACCCGCCTGTGCGTCTGCAACGGGCTCCTTATGGTCGGGCACAACTATTTGCGCTAAACGGTTATATCTCCGTGGAATTTACATAAGGACCATGGGAAGCGGCTTAAGTTCCCTTCTAATGGGATCAAGGATCATCCCCAAAGCCTCTATTGTCGTAGCGCCTAACAGAAATACCCCTTCATCCCCAAAGACAACGGGGGCCGCTCTGATCTTACCTTCGTATTTGAAGTAAGCATTGCCAACAGGTTTTTTGATGACCTCACCATTGGCCAGAATAAACTGCTCAAAAGAAGTGGGTTTAATACCCAACTTCTTTAGCACACTCTGAGGTACAACAGAATATACCGCCCCTGAATCTACGAGAAACTCACACTCTTTGGATTTCTTGGATTGCTCAGGATTAATTACCTTTACCTTCAAAAACGTGATGCTCATGAGATTATCATCTCCTTATCTGCTTCCCGCTTGCTCAAGCCACACTAAGTTATTGACACTACTGTTAGCATAACCTCAATTATACCACGCATTACCCTTAAATCATAGCGCAATTTACAGAATCTGCTACCTCAATTAAGCAGACCTCTCTGATTATTCCACCATAAGTACCATCGGCCCTACTTCTCGCTGTTTTGTCGCGTTTAGGTAAAAAAAGAATTGACGCCTGAACTTATTGAGTACAAAATCGTAAACACATTGTCTGAATCGATTATTGTGTTGTCTAACTGTTGGTTCTATAAGTTTATTGATTGTCCAAGTAATTGGGAGACCGAAGAATGCAGATTTGTACTTGCAAAAAGCAGAAGACTTCGTCCCGTAGCGTTGTACTTTCAACCCTCGTTCTTGTCTTGTTTTTCATAGGCCCCCTGTCGGCCTTTGCCGAAGATACAAACAGCATTGATACCCTGCGCCGGATGGGCAAAGCCTTTGCCGGCATCGCCGAAAAGGCTTCGCCGGCCGTAGTGGGGATCAAAGCTGAAAAGGTTATCACGCGGGAGGACTACCCTTCATTGCGGGAATGGCCGTTTGGCAATCCATTTGACGATGAGTCCTTGGATCAGTTCTTCCGTTTTCAGATGCCGCGTCGGCGCTACAGGCAGCCGGAATACCGACAACTGGCCCAGGGCTCCGGCTTTATTATCTCATCCGATGGCTATATCCTCACAAACAATCATCTCGTTGGCGGAGCCAAGGTAGTCACGGTCAACCTCGCAGACGACCGTGAATTCACCGCTGAAATTGTCGGCGCGGACCGTGACTCCGATGTCGCCGTCGTAAAGATTGACGCCGAGGACTTACCCACCCTCGAACTGGCCGACTCTGACGCCATAGAAGTCGGCGAATGGGTCATTGCTATCGGCAACCCCTTCGGACTGAGCCACACCGTAACCGCCGGCATCGTGAGCGCCAAGGGCCGCAGCGGTTTTGGGATCGCCGAGTTTGAAAACTTCATCCAGACCGACGCTGCGATAAACCGCGGCAATTCCGGCGGACCACTCTTGAATCTCGACGGCAAAGTCGTTGGTATTAGCACGGCCATTATCGGGCCCGGCGGAAACATAGGCATCGGCCTGGCTATACCGATCAATATGGCAAAAGCTGTACACAAACAACTGATCGATACTGGAAAAGTAGTCCGCGGTTTCTTGGGTGTTCAGATAGAAGACATCGACCCTGTCCTGGCCGAGTCATTGGGCCTCGAAGACGCCAAAGGCGTTGTCGTAACTGATGTCACTGAGGATTCTGCCGCCGAAAAAGCTGGATTTAAACTGTACGATGTTGTCATTGAATTTGAAGGCGGAAAAGTTGAAACCATGAATGAATTCCGTAACCGCGTCGCAATGCTGAAGCCCGGCACCGAGGTCAAAATAGTCGTCTTACGCGATGGCAAACGAAAAACGCTTCGTGCCAAGCTCAGCAAACGCTCGGAGGGAATCGACGGCGCCCCGTCAGAAGCCCAGGAAGAGTTAGGTCTTACTGTGCAAGCACTCACAGATGACCTGGGACGCCGTCTGGGTTATGAAGACCTCGCCGGCGTTGTCGTCTCTGACGTTAAGTCTGGGTCGGTAGCTGGCAAGAAGGGTATCACGCCGGGGATGCTGATTATGGAAGTGAACCGCGAGCCGGTCAAGAATCCGAAGGAATTCCATAAGGCAATAGAAAAAGGTGCCAAGAAAGGCACTTACCTGCTGCGGATGCACAACGGACGCAGTAGCTTCTTAGTTGGATTGAGGGCTCCAAAGAAAAAGGAATAACACGTAACCTGCTTTTTACGAACACCTTAGCCCCGCCTCGGCGGGGCTTCTTTTTTGCCTGACAGTGCTCATCCGGGACCGCGTATTGCGCATCGGTATTGCGAAAAGGAGTGCCGGAATCCAGTTGGATAGGGCGGTGGCCAGATCCCTCCACTCCGCTGCGCTCCGGTCGGGATGACAAGCGAGAGATTGTCGCGTCCGCGTACAGCGGACTCGCAATGACAAAGTCATAGACGCCATGGCGTACGCAGAGGCTTGGTCAGCATACGATTGGCCTGCTCGTTACCTACGAAGCGTTCCTTCGCTGGGTCCCAGCGCAATTTGGACTTTAGCATCATAGCGATATTGCCGAGGTGGCAGATGGCTGTGGAACGGTGGCCGACTTCCACCGGTGCGGCTGTCTCCTGACGGTTCTTAATGCAGTCGATAAGGTTGCGATGATGGTCATTGCTCTTATAAAGGTGAATTTCGTCCGGGCCGATTACAGATTTTTTCACCGATTCCGGATAGCATGTAAATTGGCCTCCTTTGATTTGAATCCAACCCTCCGTGCCCTCGAAGCGCAAGGGGC
>DAOWID010000490.1 GCA_030641115.1 Planctomycetota bacterium
ATTCGAGAGCCTTCGCGAGCGAAAGGACCCAATTCTGCTGTAACCATAACGGCTGCGACATTACCGCCGGTCAAGTTGGTAGGAGACAGAACGAGTCCTGAATCCCTCAATATATTTGTCAGCATTTGTCGCGACAGAATCGTCGTATCGCCGGTACCGGCCAGACCAATGACCAACCCAATTCCACTGAGTGGATTGCTCCGAATCCCCTGAATATCCACAATGTCCTTTATTCGCTCACATTGCCCAATGTCAGCCAAGAGTGCACAAGTCATAAGTGCACAAGTCATAAGTATCCTTTTGCTCTTGTGCTGCTGTGCTCCTTTGGTCTCTGTCGATTTCATAACTATACACTTTCAAGAATAGTCGCCTGAGATTTGCCGCAAGCGAGTTCAAAACGGCCAGACAATATCAAATATTGCACCGAGCCAGCCCGGCCTTGTATATGGTGCCGCGACACCTGCGTGCCTGGTTACAATATGAAAGTTTGCGACCTGTTCACTCTTCACCGTGTTATCGAACGCGATATCGCTTGGCCTGACTATCCCGCTTACTTCAATGATTTGTATGTCACCGGCGATATTACGGTTACGGGTCCCCGTAACCACAAGGTTGCGATTTGGCAGGATGTCCATGACCACTACGGTGATACGATCGACAAAACTGCGCTCATCTTTATAGTCAGCCTTGCTCTTTAGCTCATTGGTGGATTCTGCATTCATTGTGAAACCGGGCATACGCGGCAAAAGATTATTATTTGGGGTCGTGACTCCCAGCTCCCCGTTGAAAGTGTTTGACCGATCGGTCTGCTTTTTCAAATCCCTTTTCGCCTTGTTATCGATCTTACTAGCCTCGGTGATTTGAATTGTCAGGACGTCACCTATGTTACGGGCCACATCGTCAGCGTAGATGTCCCTCATATTCTTGTCTCTCTTGGCCCAGATAGAACCTGCTCGTGAGCGAGCGGCTGGACAGAACATGGAGATCGTTGTCAGCAGCATTAAGGCTGTTTTACCGTTCATCGTTTCTCCTTTTCAGACGGGCCCTTTTGCAACCTGTGGCAAGGACCACAAACATGCTCTCTTTTCGCCTGGGAACTCACAATATGCACTTGTTACAAAATCGGCTCCACAGTCCCATCTTCACTGACCCTGCACAGGATTATTCGTTGCGAGTCAACATTTCGCACTTTAACAGACTCACCGGGTCGTGCTTCTTTCAGAGCCGTCCCGATGGCCGTAACCAGAAGCCCCGGCCTTTCAATTCGAATCACAACTGTTCCGTTACGCCGAACGACAATCGCAGGTCGCACAGGACCTACCATATCGGGACGAATCACCGTATTAGCCGGCAACCGACGTCTGGCAATAAGCCCATACGGCGGGCTCCAATTCGCAGGCTCAGGATAGTTGGACGCAGTCTTGGCTATCTTGACATTCTCAGGGCCAATGACCTGCCCCGCAGGAATGTCAACCAGCGTTACTACAGTGCGACTATTGTATTTCAGGCGGAAAGTCACTTCACGCGCCCCTATCGCCTTGCCATAGGCGAGCACAACAATCTGAACCTTAGCTTGATTTGGCGCACTGCTCTTGACCAAGCGCGGCGACAGCTCTGTGCCTTTGCTCGGCCCAGGTAAGATCAAATCCTTCGGTATCCAGATTGGGGTCGATTGGCAGACTGACCTGGCGAGTGGATTTTTTTGCAGAAACGAGCTCGCCAGCTCGACGAATTCGGCACCTTTGATAACCTGCTGTTGTTGTTTTACCGTAATCTTTTCTGCGCCGGTCAATGTCACCTTCGAAGCAGGGAACCCGCTGCATGCCAATCTGCTCAGCACAACCAACCGGTCCATGACAATTTCCTGACCCGGCACAGAAAACCGTCCCAAGGGAATTTGGCTTGCTTTGGTTACAAGCGATTCGGCGCCCCGGATTATGCCGACTTGACCCAGTGTTACACGATCATCTTTGATTGTAACATTTCTCAGCAGATAGACTTGTAGAACGCAGTCTTTCTGTGAGGCAATGACTTTGTTGTTGACTGGCGCCTGGCAGAATTGAGTTAATGTCGCCACACAAGTTACTATAATAATGCCGACCATTTTACTGCTCATAATGGTCTCCTATCTGACGATACTGTTTGCTGTCCGAAGCATATCGTCCCCTGCCTTTATTGCACGGGAGTTTATCTCGTATGCCCGCTGGGCGGTTATCAGGTTGACCAGCTCGGTCACCATTTGCACATTGGATTTCTCCAGAAACCCTACCTGAATAGACCCGAAGCCATTTTCTCCTGCGGTCCCGGTCAGAGGCGTGCCGCTGGCCTCGGTCTGGGCGAGCAAGTTATCTCCTTCAGCCGACAGACCTGACGGATTAGGAAATCGGACCAGCTGAATTGTGCCGACAACCGACGACGTACCTCCAGGGTCGGTAACATTGACACCTCCGTCCTTGCCGATATCAATTGAGACGGCGTCTATTGGAACAGTAATGGCCGGCTCTATCGCGTACCCGGTCGTAGTAACCAGTGTCCCATCACGGTTCATTTGCAGCGCGCCGTCACGAGTATATCTTATATCCCCGTTTGGCATAGTCACCTGAAGGAAGCCGTCGCCTTGGATAGCTATATCGAGTTTGCGACCGGTATTCTGGAACTCACCGGCTGTGAAAACCCTTATTGTCGATGCAGCACGGACGCCATTGCCTACCTCCAGGCCGACGGGAGTACTTATACCCGAAGCCACCTCTGCACCCGGCTCTGCCATCTTGACATAAAGCAGATCCTGAAAATCAATCTGGCTCCGCTTGAAACCTGTGGTGTTGATGTTTGCAAGGTTATTGGCGACCACATCCACCATCATCTGCTGGGCTGTCATACCCGTTGCTGCAGTGGAAAATGCTCTCAACATAGTACTGTTCTCCGTTTATTTTGGTTTACGGTGCTTAGTTGGACGTCTTCGAATAATCAATGGTCAATTGGTTAGCCCATAGCCACGCTCATAATACTGGAGGAGGTCTCTTTTTGAGCCGAAAGCAGTTTCATGTTGGCTTCATAAAGTCTGGACACAACTATCATATTCACTAACTCGTCGATCATTTCGACGTTAGATGCCTCTTGGTAGCCTTGTTTTACGACTATATTTTCGGCTGGAGTCGGCTGTACAGCCTCGTCCGGCATTTTGAAACAGCTCGCACCGGCCGGCACGAGTTTGTTTTCGTCGTCCTCGAAATTAACCAATCTGAATTTGCCTATCATTGTCCGGCTAGCACTGACAGTCCCATCGTTCGAGACACTTAGCTGCGAAGGTGCCACGCCGGATGGTATCGTGATCGGCCCAGCCTCGCCCGCCACAATCCACCCATGGGAGTTCACAATTTGCCCATTCTGGTTCGTATGGAATGTCCCATTGCGGGTGTAGAGCAGCCCCTCGGGCGTCTCTATCACAAAGAAGCCTTTACCATAAAGTGCAAAATCCAGTGGCCGGCCTGTCTCGACTATACTGCCCTGTGAAAAATCCAATGCTGAATTCAGATCAATAGTCCCAGGAGAATACGTCTCTTCTGCCGTCTGCTGCGCCTCAAGAGCTTTTGTAAATGCGTTGCATATACGCTTATATCCGACCGTGCTTACGTTGGCCAGATTGTGCGTAATGATATTGAATTCCTGCATTAACGCATCAGTGC
>DAOWID010000331.1 GCA_030641115.1 Planctomycetota bacterium
GCAGGCACCTCTACTACCTCGATTGTCTCACCCAGTTGCGGCTCGATGTCAATCAAGGAGCTATTCATAACGAGAAGCCCACCCGTCTTGAGGCGTGGGCCGAACTTGGTGAGTGACGCCTTGTTCATTACGATCAGCGAGTCGGGCCTACTGACCACGGGGCAGGCAATTTCACTCCCTGCTATAATAATCATGCAATTGGCAGTGCCGCCACGGACCTCAGCTCCGTAGGAGGGCATATAGGTCGCTTCTCTGCCGGTCCTCATTGCCGTCTGGGCCAACAATTTGCCGGCCAGCATAGTGCCCTGTCCGCCGAAACCGGCGATGATAATCTCTTCGTAAATTTCGTTTTTTGTATCTCGCATCTCATATCTCAAATAAACTCGAAACTCGAATATCTAAATTTGAATTTCAAACGTTTCCTCATAAGGCATAAGTATGCGATAACCGGAACCACTACTAATGCATAACGCTGCGCTTCCCGCTTGGCTTCTTGCCAATCACGAGCCCAAACATTTATGCCAACAATCCCAAAAGAGTATTAAAGATACCTAAGAGCTGCCGACGTGCTGCACGTGCATCCTGCTTTGATTTCGTGCACCACCAAACCCTTCCACGCGGTTGGGACATTTTGACCGCCTTTCACTTTAGTCGTTTAGACTTCAACTGTCCTGAAATCTCGTACAAAACTATCCGCTACTGAGTTTAGAATAGCGCTCAGTATCTTTTCTCTCATAATCCTCTCTCCTAAGATTGTATTGACTGCTCTTTCTGCCCGCAGTAACAGATCACGTTTTGCGTATTTGCGAAGTGCCGAAAGACACTCCGCCAGATATGCTCTGTTAGGCAACGTCAACTGATTTTCTTATCATTTGCGATATGCTTCTCTGCGATGACGTACATGATAAATAGTGACAATTTTCGCTTCGGGATCCACCTGGTAGATCACTCTGTAATCGCCAACCCGGGTCCGATGATCTCGTTCTGAGCCTCGGAGCTTACGGTGTTGTGGCGGAAAAGGATTATCTATAAAGCGCTCGACAGCATTGATTATTTCAGGAACTTGTTGTGGGTCAATATTCCGCAAGTCTTGTTGAACCGCTCTTTTCCATCGAATCTCACAGGAGTCCATCTTTTTTCAACCGTCTCTTAAGCTCTTCAAAGGATATTACGGCCTCATCTCGACGTTCTGCAATGATTGCAAGATCGTGGAGATCCTCCAGAAGTTCTTCATATTCCTGCAGCGGAAGAACTACTGCTGTCTTTTGCCCTTTTTGGTCTACAATATACTGCTCTTGAAATTTCCCCATATTTATCCTCCTGATATTTTGACCACCTAATTTCGCCTAACGTCATGAGCATTTACGAACTCCTGATAATTTTCCCCCAAGTGTAAATCAAAAGCAATTTATCTGCAAGTCTTGGGTGAAAATAAAGCGTCGGACCAGTCAGCTTTCTTTTAATACTCGCTTTTCAATACTCAATATCAGCCTTTCAATCGTCCCAGCGGGAAGACTTTTGTCATCTCGTTTTCTATCCATTCCATCGCTTTGGCTGGGCTCATTCGCCAATATGTCGGGCAGGGTGAGAGCACCTCGACCAGTGACAGTCCTTCGGCGCCGCCGAGCTGCAACTCGAAGGCATGTTTGATAGCCTTCTTTGCCTGGCGGACTCGTGCCACGCTGCTCAGCGCACATCGCTCGACGTAGATCGCTCCCGGCAACAACGCCAATAACTCGGATACGTGCAGCGGATGGCCCTGTGCGGCGGCGTTTCGGCCCTGTTGCGTTGTAGCTGTGACCTGTCCCAGAACGGTCGTCGGTGCCATCTGGCCGCCCGTCATCCCAAAGACCGCGTTATTAATAAAGATAACCGTTATTTGTTCTGCTCTGTGTGCAGCGTGAATAATTTCCGCTGTTCCGATAGCTGCAAGGTCACCATCGCCCTGATATGAGAATATTATGTTATGCGGATTGGTCCTTTTCATGCCTGTCGCTACTGCCGGTGCTCTTCCGTGCGCGACCTCTGTCATATCGACGTCAATATAATCATACTCCAGCACTGCGCATCCTACCGGTGCTATTCCGATAGTCCGGTCGCGTATGCCGAGCTCATCGATGGTTTCAGCAAGCAATCGATGAGCAATCCCGTGCCCGCATCCCGGACAATAATGCGTTGGGCAGTCCTTAAACGTGGGCGTGCGTGTGAATACTGTTTTCATTTCTTACCACGGTCTAAAATTCGAAAATAAGACAATATGTCACTACGAGGAGTCCGCCGAAGGTCCGCCAAAGGCGCAAAGCAATCTCGACCATTCGAGAGTCAGAGATTGCCACGCCCTCACATTGCTCGGGCTCGCAATGACATTTACATTTTGCATTTTGATCTTTGATTTTTTCACTTCTTTGCTGGTATAGTCAACTGCTTGATTTTGCTCAGAATCTCGTCAACCGTCGGCACGCCGCCACCTGGTCGGCCGTAAAACACTACCGGTGCCTTTCCGGCCACAGCCAGTTTTACGTCTTCGACCATCTGGCCGGTGCTCAATTCCACAGTCAGGAAGAACCGGAATTGCTCAGCAACTCTGCTGATTTGCTCTGTTGGGAACGGCCACAGAGTGATAGGGCGTATCCAGCCGACCCTGATTCCCTCTTCTCTTGCCTTATCCACCGCTCCGCGCACGATTCTGGCAGCGATGCCGTAAGCAACCACTATTATTTCGGCGTCATCAACCTCGTATTGTTCGCAGAGCACTTCGCTCTTTTGCACCTGGTCATATTTGGCCTGCAGCTTAAAGTTGTGTTCTTCCAGCACTCCCTCACCGAGCCATAATGAGCGGATAATATTTTGCTCTCTGCCTTTGGCTCCGGTCAGGGCCCAGTCTTTGGGCGGCAGTTTTCGCCGTGAGGCTTTCACCGCCGAGGTCGCTGAGATCGCTGAGTTTAGTTTTAATCTTTTCTCTGTGTTCTCCGCGTTCTCTGCGGTCAATCCTTTTGGCCTTTTGTCGAGCACTATCGGCTCCATCATCTGGCCCAGTATGCCATCGGCTAAAACGACAACCGTCATGCGGTACTGGTCCGCCAAGTCAAAAGCCAGCGGCATACAATCGACCAGCTCCTGCACGCTCGATGGCCCCAGCACGATAGTCCTATAATCACCGTGCCCACCACCGCGAGTCGCCTGGAAGTAATCGGCTTGTGACGGTGCAATGTTGCCCAGGCCCGGCCCGCCTCGCATTACATTGACGACAACCGCCGGCAGCTCGGCACCTGCCAGATAGCTTATGCCCTCCTGCATCAGGCTGATACCCGGACTCGATGAGCTTGTCATAGCCCTTTTGCCCGTAGCTGATGCGCCAAATACCATACTGATTGCCGCCAATTCACTTTCACTTTGTATGAATATGCGACCCTCCTCGGGCATCCTTCGGGACATATACGCGGTGATTTCGTTTTGCGGCGTAATGGGATAACCGAAATAGGCATCGCAGCCCGCAAGGATGGCCGCTTCAGCAAGCGCCTCATTGCCGCACATTAAAATCCTCTCAGTCACGCTTTCTCCAATGTGTCATTCCCGCGCAAGGGGGAATCTATTGTATCATTATCCCTTTTCTATCCACTTTTTGAGATAATTCTTCAACGTCTGGACAAAATTCTGGCCTATTTCTAACAAATCTTTTGCTTGCTGTTCAGTAACCATAAAGCCCACCCCATAGTCTCCAACAAGTCTTTTGTCGTAGCATCATTAAGGGCTTTTCCTAAGTTTCTCTCGAGAATTTTTGTTTTTACAAAATGCTCTCCAAATAAACTTATTACGTCTTTGTGGGAGGAGGCACCTAAACTCTTAGTCAGAAGGGCAGCTTCTGCCATGAAGAACATCGCATAATAACACCTTGAAACGCAGGAATCATAGTCTTCGATGCTCAAAGCCTGTTCGGCTGTGCTCAGGAATTTCTCAGCCTTCTCTACGAAATCCCCTATTTCCTTCACGCTACTAATCCCTCTTTCCTCACATTCAACATAAATGGAGAATTGTAACTTTCATAGAAATGTTCCGGAACTGCAATAACTGAAACAAGCTCACCCTCATCAAGAAGTATATCAAACAGAAGATCGCTCAAGCAATCTCTCACTTCAAAACGAATTAGGGACTCGTCAACCAGCACAAGTATATCAATATCCGAATCCCTCGTGGCATCCCCCCTTACATAAGAGCCGTACAATATAACCTTTTTAATTTTTTCCCCGTACATCTTTATCAGATGTGCTTTTATTTCATCTATCAAGGATTTTACTTTTTCATCCATGTCGCAGTGCCGTGTGAACTCCAGCGGAGAACTATTGTTCATCATTCTTTCAGACTCCTGCTCCGCGTCAGCGGATCTTCGATTTCGCAGGAGTGACGTTGTTGCCCTTTGCTGCCTGGCTTGGTGACTATCTCGATTGTATTGGCTTCGTCACGATACACTTCGATTATCGCCTCCGGGCAGATAATCGCACACATAGCACAGCCTGTACACTCCAGGTTGCTGGCTTCAGCAGGAAAGTAGCCGGTTTTGTTGGATCGCTTTGAGATGACGATGCAGTCCTTGGGGCACACTACGACACACAACCCACACCCTTTGCACCGCTCGGTATTGATAACTATCTTGCCAGCCATTTTTCGTATTGCGTATTTCTTTTCACCGCCGAGTTCGCAGAACACACAGAGGTTTTTTGATATTGTTGTTCCTGCAACCTTTTTGTCATTCGCGCCCCGCATCCCCGCATCGCGGTGCGGGGTAAACTCCAGCAGAAACCAATCTTTTCTTCTTATTCTTACTTTTTTCTCTGCGTTCTCGGCGCTCTCTACGGTTAATTCTTTCGTGGATTCTAACAAGGCTGGCTGGCGTTGTAAAGTGAAAACGAAATCTATGGAAGTGAATATGCCGTGGTAAACACCTGAAAAACGCATTTTATGTGCAGAAATGGCGTAACTTCACCATTCCATATCCGCTATTTAATATCTGTTGCGGAAAGCCAAAACTGGAAATCTCACCCCTGCACCTGCTTTCGCAGGAATGACAAATGCTGTTTCCGCAACAGGAACTATTTAGCACCCAGTTTGACTGCGGGTTTGCCCTTTGCGACTATTTTCCAACCTCAGTTCGCCGGGATCGGGCAAGTTTCAGCGTTTTCTTCGCAGCACCACCGCACCAAGACCGAGCAGCAAGATCGTTGCCGGCTACGGAAAGCTGCCCTCCAAGCAGGTTGTAGACACCTGTGCCGTCCTTATAGCTGCCCAGGATCATGCTACCGGCAGCAACAGTGCCGGTCGTCTGGTTGAAGTAGCCCCTGCCGTTACGCCCCCGACAGCGTTTTTACTTACGCTTTCAGAAGCCTTTTTAGCACTGCGGCTGTGTGCATTGCAAGCAGCATGAGGTAGTCTAAATCGCTGAGACTGTAGTGCTCATGTTTCATAGCATTGTCGACGTACAACACGCCGTAGCAGCCAGCCGGACCCACAACGGCGGCTATCAATGCAGAGCGTATCCTCTCCTTGCCTTCTATATCGGCTGCAACTCGCGGCAAGACCAAGGACTGGCCTTTCTCAACTGCTTGATTGATCTTGGCACTAAGTATTAGGTCACTTAGCTCTACCGCTCGCCCGTCTCGTTTCTTGCCGGCGTGGTAGGTCATTGGGCCGCTGGGCTGCTCCCTCAACGCACACCAGACGTGAAATGCGCTGAACTGTTTTAACGTGATATTCAACAAGGTCACCAGCAGCTCTTCGAGATTGTTGACCCCTGCTATTGTATCGGTAGCCTGCGAAAAATCCGACAACCTTCTGGCAGCCAATCTCATAGCGGGGGCGTGTTGAGCATCCGGCTTTCGCACCACAGTCTCGTGCTTGGGCGTGGTTAGCGTTGCCTCCAGATTAAGTGTATCTTCCATCTCAACCGCTTTGTCGGCCTCGGTCTTGTCTTCGAGATTGATCTCGATGGTGAAATCCGTTATGCGGAGACGGTCGCCGGTTTTGATTTCAGCCTTATGGACGGCCTCATCGTTTAGAAAGGTCTTGTTAGCCGAATCGTTATCTTCGACCGTCCATTTCCCACCCTCGGCCGTAGAGATCACGGCGTGCTGTTTTGAGACCGTTCTGTCCGGCAAAAAAACCTGGCTGTTGGCCGCTCTGCCGATGGAAATAGGACCGTTGGCGAATTGGAACTCTTTCGTTGAGCCATTCTTGTGTTTTATGACCAAGCGCATAATGCTCTTCCTAAATCTGGATTTCCATTTGCCTTTCTAACAATTATCTAACATTCGGCGGGATTTGTCAAGAAAACAATTATCGGACACTCGCCACAAGGCGAAAAACGCCCGAAATAGTACTGAAAATGCCGTTTTGTCGCCTGAAATATGTCGGCTCCGCAAGACGTTTCGGACTGCCGAACCTCTCTGAAAGAACGTTTCTGATGGTGCAGCCTACATCCGGCTGTGGTCTTTGTGAATCCGATGGCGGTAGTGATCCAGGATAACAACCGCCACAATAACACAGCCTGTGATCAAGCGTTTAGTCGATTCCTGCGCCCCAATCTGGGCAAGCCCGGTGCCCAACACCGCAATTATAAGCACGCCGAAGAACGAGCTTACCACGGACCCGCGCCCGCCCATCAGGCTTGTACCACC
>DAOWID010000425.1 GCA_030641115.1 Planctomycetota bacterium
GCGCCGGCTTTAGGAAATTCTATTTCTGCATTGTTGCTGTAACACCTGATCTGGGCCGTGTCGACGATCGTGTATGGGACTTTGTCGTTTGAGACCTCGTCGGCTGATACGTCTGGAGCCCAGGCGAGAATAATCATGCACAGGATCACAGGCACGCAAGAACCAAGCCATGCGTTCTCTCGCGTAGCATCATTTGGATGTTCGATCATCAGAATGCTCCAATCTTTACGGTATTTTAGATTCACATCGATGTAAGACACATCCGAAGGGCGGCCTTATTGCAGCACCCGGCAAAAACCTGTCTCGTCATACACCAGCAGTGCCGACGCACTGCCCCCTCGTTCAGTGAGTGGCCGGGAATTGGTTTTGGTTACAGTTGAAAAGCTTTTTTCGCTTGCTTTCTTGTTGTTTTTCTGTTACGTTTCCTTTTAACCATTTTGGTTACCTCCTGTCTAAATATGGTTCTGACAAAAACCGCATTGTACAGGAGGGTTCCCTATGGTTCTTATACAATTTCCAGTGTCCCTCGATTTTCGCGTGCAAAATTCAGGTAGTAACCGCCAATAACGGACCTTACATTCTCGCGTCTCCTTGAACCACCCCACAAATGGAGTCAATATGAACCTGACCTCGCGCTAGGCGAGATTGTGATCGTGAACTACAAGCACCAGAACATACGATTGTTTGTGAGGCATATGCTAGCTGGCTGGTATGAGATTGGACTGGTTATAGGGCTTGATATTGTGATTGAGGACTGCTTGTTGCAGACGCGTTATTAAAGTTATGGCTCAGATGGCCGAAGGAAGAGTAGGTAAAACCTTGACTCTTTGCGAGGAGTGTGCTAAGATGACTGAGAAATCAACCACCAACAAGCTATCTGTGATCCCCAAGGAGCTTTTACGCGGGGACTCCATATTTGCCTTCTTGATCTTCATAGTTGTGGCCATCTTCCTTGCCAACATGGGGGCGTCTGTGTGGCAGAACATCGTTTTTCAAAAAGGCTTAAAAGAAAAGGCGAGCGTCCAGAATGTCAGAGCGGTTGGGGGTGTGCTGGCCAAGGCGACAGAGGCCTTGATCACTGCCAACGAAATCTCAATGCTTCGCTGCGCGATAGCGGAGGCAGGCCTCGAACATCATCTCAAATCCTGCCAGATTGTTTTGCCTGATGGTGGCATACTAGCTGCCGCCGACCCGAGTCGCATCACCGCCGTCCATCTACCCGAATCATGGGCACGACATAGTGGACAATACACTGAGACATTTGACGGTGATAGTGTGATGTTTAGTTATCCCTTGGATGTCCCGGGTAGGGGCGGTGCGTCTTTGGAAATTACTGCCAAGACAAGTGACCCTTTGAGGGCAGGATTCGAGCCCCCAATGGCTCAGATGGCGATAGCGTGTTTGGCTCTGGCTGCGGTGTTGTTGATCCATCGTCACGCACGCTTCAGGCTAAGGGCGATCGGCGCTATTCATGAGGCACTCTTGGCAGTCAGGAACGACGAACCTGATATGTCGGCGCTGGAAGTGGATCCACAGCTTGGACACGAAGCTGTTGCCTGGAACACGTTGCTCGGGGAAAGACAGGGACTACAGGTTCGTACAGCAATTGAGCAGGTCAAGGAATCAATGCAAGAGAAAGCTGGGGCGAATGGTGAACTGGAAGCGGCGTGCGACGCCTTACCGGAGGGTCTGATCCTGGTGAACCAAGAGATGCGCATCGATTATGCCAATGGCGCAGCCGCCGTGCTCCTGCGAACCAACCGCACTGAGCTTGCCAATGGGCAAGTGTCACAATTTATCACAGATGAAAGAGTGATTGAGGCGATACACAGAGCTGCTGGTGGTCCGAAGTACGAACGCACGCTCGTGGAGGTGAAGCCGGACGGATCAACGGCATCGGGTGTGCTACGATTCATAGTACGTCGTCTCCGCCGAGAAGACATAGGCCTTGCCATGATCATAATTGAGGACATCACCCAACAAAGGGTGGCAGAGGCGGCTATGAATAGCTTCCTCACCAAGGCCGCTCACGAACTGCGCACGCCCTTGACGAACGTTCAGCTTTACACGGAGAGCGCGTTGGAGAGTTTTGAGCGCAACCCACGTGAAGTCGGCAAATGCCTCAACGTAATAAACAACGAATCCAAGCGACTGGCACGCATCGTGTCCGATCCTTATCCGTGTCTGAAATAGAAGCCGGTTCGTTCAAATTAGCACGACATGACGTGCGTCTTGACGTACTGTTGGAACAGCTTAAAGCCGGCTACGAACCACAGGCCAAAGAGAAGCAAATTGCGCTTGAATTCAATCTGCCCCCAAAGTTTCCGGTTTTGCAGGCCGACCGTGACAAGATATCGCTTGCCTTGCACAACCTGCTTGGTAACGGGCTCAAATACACACCGCAAAACGGCGAAGTAACCGTCAGTGCAACCGTCGAGGAAGGTCAAATCAGCATAGAGTTTACAGACACGGGCATAGGCATCAGTCCGGACGATAGAGAGAGAATCTTTGATAGGTTCTACAGGGCAAAAGACAAACGAGTTGCAGATAGCACCGGTTCGGGACTTGGGCTGGCTATTGCACGTGACGTAATTAGGCTGCACGGCGGAGATATCTTTGTCGAATCTGAGCTTGACAAGGGCAGCACTTTCACGTTGACGCTGCCGATCACAGAGGAGGCTATCTTAAGTGGACATCCAGACACAACAACGCGGAGCGGTGACGGTCGTTAAGCCGGACGGGCCCCTCACTGTTGCTGAAGCCGAGGAATTCAAGACAACGTTTCTCGACGTGATGAAGAAGACGCTGGGCCGGGTTGTTCTCGACGCATCTGCTGTAGCGTATGTGGATAGCAGAGGGCTTGGAGTGCTCGTTGATATAACACAGGAACTGGCTCAGAGCGGCAAGCTGCTTAAGCTTTGTGCTGCTAATGAAACCGTCAGGCAGGTGATTGTTCTAACCGGGCTATCGTCACAGTTCGAGCATTTCGAAGACAGTAACTCGGCCGTCCGGAGCTTTCTATGACAGAATCTGCAGACAAAATGTCTTTGGGCAAAGCGCTTGTCGCAGAGAGCATCATATCGCAAGATCAGCTCAATCGTGTTTTGGCTGAGCAGAAAGCTACGGGCGGAATGCTCGGGGAGATGCTACTTGAGCAAGGTATTGTCAACGGCCCCGTTATGCTTCGTGTTCTGGCAGGCCAGCTTGGTGTGCCCTACTGCCAGTTGCGACATGGCCTTATCGATTTTTCTCTGCTCGAGCTTATTGGTGAAGAGGAGGCCGAACGGCTCAAAGCAATCCCCATGTTCCAAGTGCATGATACTCTAACTGTCGCCATGGCCGAACCGCAATCGCTGCCTAAGATAGACAGACTGCGTGAGCTGACCGGTTGTAAGATTCGGCCTGTTCTGGCTCCCTCCTCAAACATACTCGAATTCATAAAGAAATACTCTTCCGGTAATACCGATGTTGATTCCTTCCTTGCCTCCTTAAGCGAAACTGACATCGAAGTGGTCGAGAAGGAGTCCATCGACGAAGGACCTACAACGGACCTTGACAGGATGGTTGAGGGCAGTCCGATCATCAGCCTTGTGAACATGGCTCTGCTGATGGCAATTAGGGATGGCGCAAGCGATATTCATATCGAGCCGGAGAAGAACGGGACTCGTATTCGCTATCGTATAGATGGAGTGCTAAGAGACCTTATGAAGCCACCGACAGGGCTGCACGCTTCCATTGTCTCGCGCGTCAAGGTCACCGGGAAGATGGACATAGCTGAAAAGCGCCTTCCACAGGAAGGACGCGTGCGCCTTGTCGCAGAAGGCCGCCAGATAGACCTGCGCGTCTCCAGCATGCCAACGCTGCTTGGCGAGAAGGTGGTCGTTCGCATTCTGGACAAGGCCAACCTTAGAATCCGTATGGAGGATCTCGGTTTCAGGACGGAGACACTGGCGGCGTTTAAGAGAATGTTAAAGAAGCCACATGGTCTGGTACTTGTGACGGGCCCGACCGGCAGCGGTAAGACAACGACGTTATATTCTGCCCTGGACCTGATAAGAAGCCCTGAACGAAACATTGTGACGGTCGAAGACCCTGTAGAATATCAGCTCGATCTGATCAACCAGATCCAGGTTCACGAGGGTGTAGGCCTGACCTTCGCCCGAGCCTTGAGGAGCATCCTTAGACAGGACCCGGATGTGATAATGGTGGGCGAGATACGCGATGAGGAGACTGCCCGCGTAGCCGTCCAAGCTGCCTTAACCGGACACCTCGTGCTGGCAACTTTGCATACAAATGATGCGCCGGGAGCAGTAGCTCGGTTGCTCGATATGGGCATCGAGCCATACCTGTTATCAAGTGCCTTAAACGGTGCTGTAGCCCAGCGGCTCGTGCGGACAGCTTGTCCGAGTTGTGTTACGAAGTACTTGCCGCCGGCGAACGCACTACGGGATGCGGGATTATCAAACAAACCCGCGAGGATCTTTCGCAAGGGTCTCGGATGTCAGGAGTGTCACAATTCTGGCTTCCGTGGCAGAGCCGGGATCTACGCGGTTATGGAGGTCACTACGGAAATACGGCGCCTTGTCCATCAGGCGGCGCCGACGCATGAATTTCGCGAAGAGCTACGAAGACAAGGCGTATTGGCGCTCCGCGAAGAAGGGGTGCTCTTGGCTCTGGACGGCAAGACGAGCTTGGAAGAAGTCCTCGTCGTCACACACAATGAAGATATTTCAGAAGATTTGTCCCGTAATGAAACTAGTAAGGCCGAGCCGAGGGAAGTGGCATGAAGCTGGCATATACGGCGTATGACAATTCAGGCGAAGCCGTAACCGGTACTGTAGAAAGTGCGGATGTTGCGACGGCAACTGTAACGCTCCGCCACAAGGGCCTCTACGTAGCACAAATAGCAGAGTCAGCCAGCGCAACTGGAAAAAGTGAAAGAAAGCTGGCACTGAAGCCCCGGGGCGGCCAAAGGATCAAAAAACCGGCTGTATTCGCCCGCCAACTTTGCGTGCTTGTCTCCTCCGGCACACGACTCATGGAGGCACTTGGTGCTCTCGAACGGCAGGCAAAGCCGGGGCCTTGGCGTGACACTATCTGCGACCTTCGTGCTGAGGTTGAACAAGGTACTTCGTTGTCCGCGGCGATGGAGACTCACCCCGAGTATTTTGACCCGGTCTACTGTAGTCTCGTGGCCGCTGGCGAGTCGAGCGGGCGCTTAACAGAGATGCTTGATCATTTGGCCGCTCTAAAGCAAAAGCAACTACGGATTCGAAACTCAATTGTCGGGGCACTGATATACCCAAGTATGCTTGTGGTGCTCGCTGTTGGTATTTTCACGCTACTGTTGGCCTTCGTTGTGCCGAGATTCGCGACGCTCTTCGATACACTCGATGTGCCGCTTCCTGCCAGCACACAAACTCTCGTCACCATAAGCGGGGTCTTTCGCGGTTTTTGGTGGGCAGCGTTGCTTGTCCTGACTGGCGCAATCATTGCTATAGTTGCGTATCTCCGCACGCCGAACGGAAAGCGCTTCCAGGATACGGCTGTCCTGAACCTACCCTACATCGGCAATATCGCCAAGAGCATTGCTACTGCCCGAATCGTATGTCTGCTTGGCGTGCTTTTGGAGGGGCACGTGCCGATCCTGAAGGCCTTGAGGCTCATCAGGCACGCGGCAGGTAATGTTTGTTACGCAGACTTGACCACAAAGGCTGAAGAGCACGTGGCTAAGGGTGAGCCGATAAGCCTTGCCTTTTCCGACACGAAACTGATTAGCCCTTCCGTTTATGAGGCTATTCGCAGCGGTGAGCAGAGCGGGCAAATAGGCCGCTTGCTGCTGAATGTCGCCGACTTTCTTGATGAAGACAATGAGGTCATCGTCCGCTCGCTGACCACCATTATCGAGCCGGTGATTCTGGTTGTAATGGGCATACTGGTCGGGCTCATCGCGATAAGCATGTTCCTGCCGCTGTTTGACCTGACTGCAATGACTCAGGGAGGTGGGGTATGAGAATGATCGGTAGATCGCGAACACCTATAGGTGTGGACATCGGAAGCCGAAACATAAAGGCAGCCCAACTACGCATATCTGGTGGTGGCCATTGCATAGTTGCGCTTTCAGCGCTGCCGCGAACCAAGGGCGCCGAGCAGATTGGTCCCGAGGAGATAACAAACATCAGAAGTGTGCTGAGGCGGCAGGGCTTCTGCGGTACTGATGTCGTACTCGCTGCTCCAGAAGAAAAGCTATTGCGAGGTATCCTCGAAGTACCACGTCAAGTGTCCGGTGCTCCTGTCGCACAGATTGCACGTATGGAGCTTTCGCGAATGCATAATGTGCCCCCTAATTCTTTTGAGATGGTCTGTTGGGAACCGCCGCCCTCGTGCGAGTCCACCAAATCAACGAGGCAAACGGTCGCGGTCGGGTGCCCTCACAGTGCGGCTGACGCTCTTCTGGATGTGTTTGAAGAGTCCGGATTCAGCGTCAGCGCTTTGGATTTACACAGCGCGGCAGCAGCAAGGGCTTGTGCATCCCTGATTGTTCCACCGCCTGCTGTCACTTCCATTCTTGATCTGGGACGGAGTTCGACAAAATTGCTGCTCGTTTGCGATGGCAGGATAGTCTATGACAGATTCCTTATAACCAATGGTATGGCAAAACTGATCTCCAGGTTAAGGCAAGAATCTGGTATTGCAGAAAGATCCGCATATCAAATCGTTAGCACAGTTGGCTTTGTTAATGGCAGCGAGGCAGGCGAATTTGGCCAGGAATTAGCCGAAATAATTCGGAAAAAACTCAGCAATCATTTCGACATAATTTTAGACGAGCTCAAGGCTCCTTTTGACTATGTTAGCCGTCAGTATCGCAGCGAAGGAATAAAACGCCTATTGCTAATAGGTGGGGGGGCTCAGATTTCAGGACTTGCGAAGCACTTTGAAGCTGCTCTTGGTATTGAAGTAATGTCTGTGGCTCCCAGTGACGTAGTAGAGAGCTCACCGCAGATTATGAGCAAGGCGAGCAACTCAGCTATGATGGTTGCAGTTGGCCTCGCTCAGTTTGCCGGAGAATAGCGCATGAACGATGTCAACCTCATTCCAACTGAGAGATTAGCCCGCAGGCGTCGCATGGCACGGTTGCGCATTTGGGCAGTGATATGTGGAATATATCTCACGGCGCTTGCTGTAGCCTTATTATCGGCCCACGCCGTTTGGGGTGGTAGCGATAATGGCATGACGGAAGAGCTCAAGTCCACGGAGCAGCGGGTCCAGCAATACAATGTTTCGATAGTAGAGCTGCGAAAGGAGCTGGCAGAAGCCAGGACGGCACTGGAGATGAACAGGGCAATAACCAGCCAGCCGCGTTGGAGCAAGCTGCTCATTCTATTAGGTGATCAACTGGGAGATGAAGTCGTCCTCAATAACTGTCAGCTTGCTGCCTTAAATAAGGATGGTAAGGACAGTACAGGCCGTCTGCAGGAATCGTTTTCATCCTCAGCCGCTGATACGCGCCTGGCTGAGCAGCGATACAAACTGAAGCTTAGCGGCCTTGGCCGGACGCAAAGCTCTGTCTCTCAATTCGTCCTCAGGCTGGAACGAATTGGTGTATTTGATTCAGTAAGACTGGTGAATAGCTATCGGAAACCTTTTTTGAGTGGCCATGCTGTCACATTCAGTGTTGAGTGCAGTATTTAGAGGGAAATTAGCATGGATCTTTCCGTGGGCAAAAAATTAGCCCTCTGGCAAATAGACGCCGCAGGGATCCTCGTCTGCTTTGTAGTTGCGCTGGTGGCGTATTTGGTCGGGATTCGCCCGCTCATCGAGCAACGGTCTCTTCTTGCCGGTCAACACCGGGAGGTGACGACCCAGCGCCAGGAGTCTTCAAATCTTGAAGCTTCGATGTTAGAGCTGAGGAAGCACTTGGCGGTTGTACAAGAGGAACTTGCCCAAAGTGAGACCAAGCTCGAATCGGCTGACCAAATCAATCGGCGCATTGCCAAGTTAACCGCACTTTTCGGCGACTGCGTCCTCGAGGTCGATGATGTACAGACTGGAAAGATTTTGACCGGCACACAATGTGACTTGGTGCCAGTCAATATCGCCGGAAGGGGCGTGTACAAGCAGTGTGTGGCTTTTCTTCACAAGCTTCACCAAACTTTCGGCGACATAAGCGTGGCCCGATTTGAGCTGGGGGGCAATCCTGCGAAGCCCGAACAACCGGGTACGTTTCGCTTTCAGTTGTTCTGGCATGCTGCGCCTAAAGCTCGAATGGCCAAGAATCGGTGTACCGAAATTTCTGTTACCTTAAGTGATATATCTTAGGTTTCTTTTGCCATGAGATTGTCAAAACGACAGAAGGTTTGTTCTGCTATTCTGGTTATGGCGCTGGGAGCGTCGATTGTGGACCGCGCTTTGCTGAGCCCAAAGAGCGCTCCAGGCGAAGCGCCCGCTTATTCCGATCAGGCTCCGGGTGAACCTATTCACGCAGCAATGGAGCCTCCTGACTCAGGTTCGCAGTCCCCGACCATGAAGTTAGCACGGCAGCTTGAAACGCTATGCCCAGATGATAGTCTCGACTTGGGCCAAGTACGAGACGCTTTTTCTCTACCGGCATCTTGGCTTGCAGAGGTCAGTCCGGCAAGTCGCCCGCTGTCTGGGCAGGATGCTGTGACTATGTTCGCCAAGAGCCACCAGCTCAGGGCTGTGGTGGTACAGAATCAGGCACGCGGCGCCTTGGTCGATGACCACTTCCTTATCATAGGTCAGGAACTTGATGGCTTCAAACTCGTCGCAGTTGACGAAGATTGTGCCGCGTTTGAGGCTGGCGGAAAGCGGGTTGTGCTGAGGCTGGCGAATGACCGATAACTTTGTGTCGCGATAATTAGATTCGATTCGTAGCCAATTTTTTTCCCGCTTCTGTAGGCGTATCCATTTAAGTGACGCTGCTATTTTGACGATGTCCCAAGAGTGGGAATAGGCTCAGAAGAAAATAAACTAATTGGGGGTATTGAGGTGAATTAAGATGAGCAAAAGGAAACGTGGAAGGAAGAGGGGATTCAGCTTGCTTGAATTGGTTATTGTGGTTGCGATCATCGCTATCATAGCGGCGATTGGCATTCCTCGCATGAGCCGAGGTACGCGTGGCGCCGCGGATTCGGCCCTCAGCCAGGATTTAGCGCTGCTTCGCAACTCGATCGACCTCTACGCGGCCGAGCACACCGGCAACTATCCAACTGTGGCAGATATCGCCAATCAGTTCACGCAATACACCGATGCCTCAGGGGACGCACAGGCCAACAAGGACGCCACGCATTTGTATGGCCCTTACATGCGCAAGATTCCGCCTCTGCCGGTTGGAGCAAAGAAAGGCAGTACGGGCATTAATGCGATGGACGCGGCCGGCGTAGGCTGGATCTACACGGAAGCCACAGGCGCGATTGCGGCAAACTGCACCAATGGCGAAAAAGAC
>DAOWID010000487.1 GCA_030641115.1 Planctomycetota bacterium
AAACGAACCCAAATTCCGAAAAAGTCAAATGAACGTAAATAATGTATTAGCAAAAGATTATGAACAAATAGACACTTGGTCAATTGGGAAAAACGAACCCAAAACGAACCCAAACAAACCCAATCTCCGAAAAGCTCAAAATGAACGTAAGATCCGCTTTGACAAAAGATTATGAAAGTCAGCCCCTCCGGAGACTTCCGGAAAACAAACCCAATCAAACCCGCGCCGGGATTACGCCAAATGCGCTAAACCGGCTGGTGGTCACGCTGTAATCAGCCATGCCACCGCGTATAAGACAAGTGCAGTTACACTTATGAAAACAATAATTGAGCCAAACAAAATTGCTGTTTCTTTGATAAAATCGCCGGCCTTAATCATCGGCTGCTTCGTGGCCTTATAGACCACAGCTATTGCAGCGGTTAATGGCAGCAGCCACAGCACAGATTGCGGAGTTGTCCCGATATTTTCCGGTGTCGTGAACGTAGCCATTATGATTGCGGCAACTACTGTCATTTCTTACCTCTGGCTGTCGCAGCTTCGCGGACGTGGGCCAAGTAAACGGCGTTGACAATGCACAACAGATTCAGCAGACCTGCGATGCTCGTATATATCTGTCCGATTTCGTTCGGCCTGCCGTACACAGGGTATGCTCCCGATGTGGCCAAACGCCCCAATGCTGCCACCATCGGCGAATTCATAATCTGCGCCAGATACCACGGCTTTGCCCCAGCCGGGTCAATTACGCCGATTGAGCCGATATATATGCCTGTGCAAAAAGTCACAACAATAGTTACAAATATGATTATCGCCCTTCTCTTCTCTTCGAGCACATAATGTCCCGCTCCCGGCACCAGCCAGGCCAGCAGTCCCACAACTATCAAAAAGAAGGCGTGGCTTTCTTTTGAACGCTGTGCCATTACGATGCCGCCTCCGATTCTGCCGGTGCATTAGCATCTGCCGGTTCTTTACGCGCTTTTGCCGGTCTGAAGTTCATACGTTTCAATATGTTTTCAGGGTTAAAGTGTATCACCGCCAGGCCTTGGGCTTGGATTTCGTCTTCTCTGTATAATTGCATCGCCTTGATTTTTTGGTATTCTTCCCGGCTAAGGCGCTTAACTGAGATATTCTTGATAACGTAGACGCTCATGTCCGGCTTAAACTCCATGGTCAGAGGAGCAGCGTCAACGGTGTTGCTATCCTGTGGCACAAGCGAATAGAGTTGATCTATGAACTGCCTTTCGATTTTAGCCTGACTTACCGATAGCCATTTTTGCGCTTCTCTAACGAATAATCGTTCGCCCGGATTGCCCTGGCTTTGCGCAGCTAACATTGCCAAGGTCCTGCTCGATATTCTCTGCAAGCGCATGGAGCTTTCCATCTTGAATACGTTGGGGTCGCTTTCATCCTGCCTGGCCTGCTGCCCATAGAGCTCGTTGAATTTGTCAACTGCGCTGTCCCAGTCGTTCTCAGCCGCCAAGTTGATAAACTCCTTAGCTTTGCTTTTGGTGGTGTCTATTGCCGCAAGTTTCTCTAAGTCTTTCACGACTTCTTCTTTTATGGAGTAAATCTTTTGCGTTTCTGAAGGCTCCTCATCGCCTCCGGTGGGTTCTTCACTTGGCTGCTCTTGGTCTTGCTCAAATTCAAGCGTGCTTTTGCTAAAGGTTTGATCTATCGCTTCCGGTTCGCAGGCCTCCGCAACTTTCATCACCCGTACAACGGCCATTATTTGTCCGGAGGTTTCTTTCATCATTTGTCGCACGAGGTCTTTGGCTGGTCCAACGTTCTCATACATTCTCGGCCTGGGCATATCGAAAGGACCAAGCTCGGTGGCCCCCAGCTCATCAACGGAAAAGACGATGCGAGTCAATCGCACCGGATTTTGCCCGTAGCCCGTTATGAACAGCCTACTAAGGTAATCATCCTCCTGCATCTCAGCGGCAGTGAGCAGTCCGGTCTCTCCCGCGTATACCTTGACCCCGTGTTTCTTGCTCAACTGCTCAGCGGCGGCCTTATAGTCACCGGCCATTTGCTTAAACTGCTCAGCACTGACACTGGCAAGGTCTATGCTCGCATCCTGCAATTTGGCTTCGGTAAGCGTTTCGGCTTCCTGGAGGATGTCCTCTGCCTTTGAATTTATTTTATCTTGTGTAAGCTGTTCTGAAATGGCGCCGGCCACTTCAGCGTAGTCTTTGACCCGTTCAACGAGCGGTGAATTTGGGTCGTTTGGGTCCTGCGGGACCGTTTCGGTAAATTGCTTTGTGCGTTGCCGGTAATATTTTTCTGTATCTTCGTACGTAGGTGGCGTCACTATCGCCGAAATATCATCAAGCTTGACGGCGATGTATTCAAGCTGAGCTCTGTCGGCAAGTTTATATCCGAATCCGTAAGGGTTACCTTCGCTTATGTCGCCGGCAAAGAACTTCTTGTATTTGTCGAAATGTTCCACGACCTTTTCTTCGCCTGGCGGGTCCTGAGCTTCGGCAAACACAGCGGAGTCCAACTTTACAAATTCGACATCAATTGTCTCGTTCTCCCAACTGGCCATATGCATTATCTGGGAGTTTGTAACAGCTTCGGTCGAGCAAATAATCTGAGAATAAAACAGCACCGCCAGCAATTTGCCGAACGTTGCCAGTATCTGGTCCTGTGGAATTCCGGCCCGCTCTACGAGTGCTCCCATAATTTGTGGATATGTTTGGCCGTCGAATATCTGTGGCATTATTTGGGCGAGCTGCCTACCGACATCTGCGTCCGGTATCATAATGCCCGCACGCAGGGCTTCTTCTCTGAGCAGCAGCCAGTATACTTCGCTCGGCATTGAACGCTTGTAAATATCGCTGATCTGCTTATCGCTGATTCTGTACTGGTTTCTTCTTATCATTTGCCTCATGCGGTTGATTAGTACTGACGAGGCGCTCCGCTCGGAAAACAGCAGCTCGCCGAGCAGGACGGCTCGCAAATTCGGCAGCCCCACGAGCAGCCTGTCTGTCCGGAGCATCCTCAGTATGGACAGTTCCCGCCGGGCTTCATCCAAGTCAAAGTTCGTTATTTTCTTGCGGTGGCCAAAGTAGGCCAACGTCTCTTTTCTTCTTCGACTAAGCTGTTCGAGCAATGTACCGCCGCCTATAAAGCCGAACAGTATAACGATGACCACGATAGCCATCACTTTCGTATTGTTTTTTCGAAACCATTTGACTAAATTCATAGCTGAACCCCAAAACTACTAGTCTGTCAATATTGATTTTATGGTTCAGAACCTGCGGTAAACTTGTCCTCGTGAAAACGGGGAACCGCAGGCTAAATATTTAGCCCCACGTTTCACGTGGGGTTCTTACCCACAACTTCGAATTTGACACACTACTAGATTATGATCATGCCGGTTTTAGCGTACCAGACCCTGATGCCTGGAATAAATAATGCTCACCTGTACGAAGCTGGCAGGCGCGGTCAAGAAGGAGCATAGCTTAGCGGCATAGTACCGCATTTCGCAGATATCACGACTATACGGTCATTTCGACCGAACCGGTCGTTGACACGTGTGAAATTAGGCAAAAGCCGGAGATTTGCGACAAATAATTTAGTGAAACGAGGCAGGAGGCTGAAAGATGAAAAGGACGATCCATTTATGCACACAAATAGTGTGCGCACCCGCTCTCCTAACGAGAATACCGCGATTCGTATGGCAATGGTGCGGCGAGGTGTCATGCCGTAGCGCAAGTCTACCTACTGGGATTGATTCACACAGATGGGAAAGCAAGATTGAGATTCTTAGACGTTCCGCGAATGAGCGTTATTGAATTGCTGTAACCGTTCACAGCGTACAAGTTGCGTTCTTGGGGTCATTGCGAGGAGTTTTACGACGAAGCAATCTAAAATGTGACGATTGAGATTGCCACGGTCCGCCTGCGGCGGACCTCGCAATAACATAAAACGGCACATTTACCCCGTGAACGGTTACGAATTGCTGAGCCCCGGAAAGACTTGATCTAACCATTTGCGGCGGTTGAGGCTTAAAAGGCATAGGATTTTTCGTTTGTCATCACGCTTTTTTATTTGCCACAGGCGTCCCATAAAGTTACCATTTCTCTTGCAGCAGGCCGAGACTCGTTAGATTTGGCTTTCTGGACGCAAATCTTATTGATGGATGTGGAATGGACCCTCGCACCCGCATACAATGGATTGTTGCGCCTCTTGTTGTCCTGGTGGCCCTTTGCCTCAACGCCCTTGCAGGCCCGGTCCATACGTACAGCCGCGACTTCCGTCTGCGAATCCCCGCCGAACCAGCAGACCCCGAAGAGCCAAACAGCAGAGGCTGGATGGAAGATGCAGTCATAGAAATCCCCGATCATTTCACTATCAGTGACCTCAATGTCCGCATCACCTTGACACACACAAATGTGTTCGATCTGCAGCTTTTTCTCGAAAGTCCTCTCGGCACCAGAATTTGTTTGAATATGTACGATTTCAAGAATGAGTTCTCTGTAGATCCAGACTATACAAATACCATATTTGACGATGAAGCACCAGTTTCCATCAAAGAGGGTGAAGCACCTTTCACTGGCCGATTCAGACCTATTGAGCCTTACGAACTTTCGGAATTCGACGGCCAAGACACTTACGGCATCTGGCGACTGCAGATTTACGATGTTTTTCACGCTGACACCGGATACTTAGGCAGCTTTCAGCTCATAGTCACACTTCCCGACCCGCTGGCAGTTGAGCTTTGTGGCGCAGTCAATGTTGGCCAGACCAGCGCTACTCTGTGTGGTATGGTCGATGATGATGGCGGAGAGGCTTGTCAGTGCAGATTCCGTTATTGTAAGGAAGGAGATGGTGACAGTTTTACCTCCTGGTCTTCTGCCACGAAGGTTAGCGGCGAATCGTTCAGTCAGGATATAAGTGGTTTGACTCCCGGCTGCAAATACTATTTCTGGGCTCAGGCGAAGAACTCCGCGGGCCAGGATGCCGGGTCTATCAAGTGTCTTACCACTCTGCGTAGCTTGCTGCAGTTGGAAGCACCAAACGGCGGCACTTTCTTAGCCGGCAGCAGATGTCTGATCTGTTGGAAGGCTGACCCAGCACTGAGCGATAGCGATGTTCTTATCGAGTACTCCACGGATGATGGCAGTTCTTGGAACACCATCGACACCGTAGCTAACGGCGACGGATGGAGAAGCTACAAAGGTGGACATTATTCGTGGTACCCTCCAGCAGTGGGCTCAGATGAGTGTTTAGTACGCATCAGCGATTCGAGTGATCCAAGCATTTTTGATATGAGCGACAGTACATTCAGCATTGTAATGCAAGCGGTACCTGATGTAGTGAGGCTGGCCCAGGCGGATGCAGAGCCGGCAATAACTTCTGCTGGCCTTGTCGTTGGGACAATTACATATATCTATGACAATATTGCTGCCGCAGGAGAGGTTATGGGTCAGCATCCGGCAGCAGGAACACCGGTCGCTGTCGGCTTTGCTGTGGACTTAGCGATATCTGCCGGTCCATTTGCTGCAGCGCCACCAGCCGTTGCCAGTGAATACGCTGTTAATATAGGCCGCAGCAGTGCCAGGCTGAGAGGCCTAATCACCGATGACGGTGGCGGCTGTTGCCAGTACAGATTCTGGTATCATGAGGAAGGAGGCGATCATTACGACATCACGCCTTGGTTTTCTGAGTTCAAAACTGCCGGCGAATGGTTCAGTCAGGATATAAGTGGTTTGAGTCCGGGTACCAAATACTACTTCTGGGCTCAGGCGAAGAACTCCGAGGGCCAGACTGATCGTTGGCCTCGTAGCAGGAGCTTTAGGACTCTGCAGGGCTTGCTGCAGTTGGAAGGACCGCACGGTGGTACTTTCTCAGCCGGCAGCAGATGTTTAATCTG
The DNA here is from genome assembly GCA_030641115.1 of Planctomycetota bacterium. GTDB lineage: Bacteria > Planctomycetota > Phycisphaerae > Sedimentisphaerales > Anaerobacaceae > DAOWID01. Next base: position 5,879 of record DAOWID010000487.1, read on the forward strand.
TTGGAAGGCCGACGCGGCTGTGAGCGATGTTCTGGTTGAATACTCCAAGGATAATGGCAGTTCTTGGAATGTGATTGACATCGTCGCTAACCGCGACGCATGGAGAAGCTATAGAGGCGGATATTATTCGTGGTACCCTCCAGCGGCGAGTTCAGATGAGTGTTTGGTGCGCATCAGCGATACGGATGATCCGAACATCTTTGATATAACTGATGGTACATTTACTATCGTACCGTAAGTTACGGTTGGGGCTCCCTTACGCCGGAACGCGGGCAAGCAGCGAGGGAGGTGGATCCGAGGAAGTAACTGATCAGGCATGGAAGAAAATTTACTCCCACTTACCGACATAGGTTATGTTAACCGATTGGCACAACGGAACGGAGGCATAGCTCGTGCAGAGCCAGTTTCTCTTTGAATTCCGGAAGAACAGTTGACAAAAGGGGAAAGTGACAACATTACGTAGATTCTCACGTTGGTACCGCTCCCCTCTGCCCTTCGGATTTCAGTGCCCATGAGCCGGATGGGTGGAAGGAGTTTCTACTGCGTCGACTATCATAGCAGGGCCTCTACGGTCTACTCGCGACGCGCTTCGGGATTCTATGGATTGGCTGCGCCGGGGGACGGAACCGATGCCTGCCAGTTGTTGGGGTCGTTGCCGTAACAGTGCGGGAAAAGACGACTCAAGGACGAGCCGAGACCATCTGGTCCGGTCGGCCAGAGGTCGACGCCAGCCGCAAAATCATCGTGGTGGGAGCCATCACTATACCTGACCCTGTCTACCCGGATATACTGACGGACTCCCTCGGCGTCGACATCTCCAGGCATACTGATCTGTACCTTCTCACCGCCGTTGTCCAGCCTGCCGGCGCCCCAGGCAAATATCTCGGTGCCACCCGGCACGGTGAATATCGAGCCAAATAGCGGCAGGTCCTTCACCAGCAAGATGTACTCGCCCGCAGCCACTACCACGGCGGGATCTGAAGGAAACAGGAACTCTATGCCGGGATTATCCGGGTCATCGGTGAGCTTCCAGGGCTCTTCTGTCACGAAGTCGTACAACGTCACGTCCGAATCGCTGATATTCAGAAGCTCAACATACTCGGCATCGGCGGGAGCGATTGGATGATACATGATCTCAGTTATCACTACTGGTCCCACCTTCGGATACGCATTGGCAGAACCTGGAGTATTGACGTTCATGGCCACAAAGTTGTATGTGCCTGTGCTCTTGCGATACCGACCGAACGCCACCCCCGTCTCGGATGCACCAAATCTCTCCTGGTCACTGTAACCGGTCAACGCGCCGTCCTGACCGGAGTGCAGATACAGAGTCTCGCCGTTTTCGCTCAATGCGAACGGAACGTGACAGCCGGGATCGGATGGATTGCCAAAGTGAAGCCCCTGAGTGAATACGACGTGCCCCTGCGGATCTATCATTACATCGTCAGCTATCTCGTACTTGGTCAGATCGGCGCTATCGTCACTCAAGAACCAGCCGCCTATGCTAATGGCATTGTCGGTAGTGTTGTGCAGCTCTATCCAGTCCGATGCCTCAGCGTGAGAATGCGCGAGTAGCTCGTTGATCACGACGTCACCGAGCTCAGGTATCTGCCCCTTATCATCCGTCCCCGGTGAGCCATCTACATTGGCGCTCGGACGCCAGGTGCTCTTGTCGCCCCACATGTTGGGATCCGTAACGGCGGGGTCTTTGATAGTAAGCGAGAAGCCATCGCCGTCAGTGATGTTGTACCAGCCGTCCCTGTATCTGAAATAATGTATGGTCTTGTCCACCGCATCCTGCAGCTCGATCCGCTCGCCATTGTTGGCCAGACTGCCTGTGTATTGACCGGCAACAGGCAGCCCAGTCCCATATCTGGCTTCGAATACACTTGCATCTTTCACGACCAGGACGTAGTGACCCGGCGCAAGCTCTACACTTGGGAACGTGAAATCCACGCCGTTGGTGAACTTGACCAGATTCAGGTTTATTGTCTCGGCTCCGATGTTCTTTAGCTCGATGTACTCGGCATTGCGATCGTTCGGATCACCTCTGAACTGCGGGTGATACATGAGCTCAGTAACGCGAAGGTTTTCCGCAACGGGGCCAACCGCGAAAGTAGCCTCATTCAGTGCACTCCATCTGCCCTCCAGCGTGCGCGCCTTGATATGGGTGCTCTTGCTTAGCTGGAACGGAGCAGCGTACTCAACGGCGACCGCAGACACGTCACCCTGGCTGACCTCGTGGGCAATAAGCTCGCCGGCTATGAGAAAATCCACATCGCCGGCAGAGATGTTCAAGCCGTGGATGGCCAGTATGTTCAGGCCGGATCGCAAAACATTTACGTACTCGGATATGTCAATAGGTTCAGATACGACCGCGACGGAATCAGGGTTCTCAACCGATGCAGCCGAATCCCAGTTGGGATCTTCGGCGAAATTACGCCGGGCAACCTCGGCGCCGTTGAGGTAAGCGATGAAGGCATCGTCGTAGCGCACCTTCAAACGCATAAATCCAAATTCTCTATTGCCGATGTCAAAAGGAATTCGTACAAGGCACGTTGAGTTAACGTTGCGCATGTCTGACTTGAGATCGATATTGATCAGGCCCGAGTAGTTGATCGGGTCGGTCGGGTTCATTTCGTAACCTATTATGCCGGCCCCATGGCTCCACGAGGAGTCGTCGAAGCTAATACTGCTCCACTCCGTGCCGGCGGGAGACAAATAGCTTCCCTCTATGATCTGGCGGGCTATGCCCGGGCCCTGCCATGCCACCGCCAGGTTGTCCCCACCGCCCTGTTCTTTTTGCAGGGCCTCGATGTAGTACTTGCGCCCCGCTGTGAGTGTGATGGCAGCAGACTGTTGTTCAGCGTATCTGTCCCACTGACGTGAGCTGGTCCAGCCGGGCACAGAGGCAATCTTTATCGCATTGCCGCTCATAGCATTGGTGCTGAGACGCAGCTCTCCACCGTCATCACTTGCGATCCAGAAAGTGTAGTCGCCTGTTGTTGGCGGGTGCAGATAGCCTCTGATGCGCGTGCCGTAGTTTTCAGCCCAGTCGGTCGGCGCTTCAAACACAGCCAGCTCATCGCTGCCACTGGGATTGTCGGGATAAGCGGGACTGTTGACAAGGTCTGAGACACTCGCGCCGGAAATTCCCGTCCAGTACTCACGAAGGATCGTACCTTTAACGGTTTCGCCGGTGATAGGGCCCGTGGGAACGATGAAATGCTTGGGGGCATCCTCAGCCACAAGCCTAACAGGTTCACCCGGCGCAGACGCCCACGTCGGCAGGCGAGGGTCGCTTCCATCGAGTGTGTAGTAGATCGTGCCACTGCCACCTATCATGTACAAGAAATCGTCCGCCGAAATGTGGCCGCCTTGCGGAGGCGCACCAATCACGTGAAAGGCCGGCGCGTCAACATTCGGGTACAGATCGGCGCTGCGCAGTTGCTCAAGCACAATGGCAGGTCGCTGGGGCATATAGGTGTTCAAGATGTAGTCGCGCGTGCCCTGCCAGTCGGCCAGTGTATACGGTGTAGCGCGTGATTGATCACCCCAGCGCGCCGACTCAGCAATGATGGCGAGTTCGACCTCGTCGGCAAGCTCCTTATAGCGTGCGTAGGAAACTTCCGAAGTAGCCGCTCCATTGTTGAAAAGGTGGCGGTGGACGTGATCCGCAAAAAGCAGCCGGAACTCAGCGTTCTCCCTCAACGCAGCGTATGGCACCGCCACGCCGTTGTTTACTCCCGTTGTGTTTGCGTTCAGATTGGACCAGACGACGATCGCGCCCTCCGAATCCCAGTTGAAGAGCTTGAATCCTGTCGCCTCTGGAGGCCGACGACAGGCAACATACCAGTTATGGTGCGGCCAATCTCCTGTTCCACCCCAGAAGTTGGAGAACATATAGTCGATGCAGTTCTCGACGTCGAGGTAGTCCACGTAGTTTGGATCTGGCGCGCCGGTGACATGGTTGCCTTGGATATGCTGGTAGGCCGCATTGGATCCGAGACCTTGGCGTGCCAGGCCCAGCATGTCGTTCCACGTAGCAGAACTGCTTTCTCCGACCGGCCTGCCGGAATTCAGCGCATCCCAGTCTTCCTTGTCACCGCCGAAGTAGTTGGCCGCAAAAGACGCCTGCGGCCGCTCACATGGATTATACAGCCCCCAGTACAGACCGTTGAGGTACAAGTGGGCGAACGTCCCGTGACCGGAAGGTTGGCCCAGTGCAAGCTGCATGCGCCGCATGAACTCGTCAACTGTGTACTGTGTATTCTCGCGCCCCCAATTGTTCCAGGCGTCGTTCGCCCCTCCTCGGAGAATTATGGTGTCGAGATTATTGACGGCACCGTCGCCAAACAGTGGGTACCGCAGCTTCGTGGGCCCGTAGTCGCGCTTGAAGAGCAGGCGAAACGTTTTCTTTCTTGTCAGACCCATGCCGCGAAACGCCCCACCGTAAATCCGCAATCCCGCGTTCACCTGAAAGCCAGTCCTACCATCAGGCTTGATCCACTCGACGGACGCCGGCCTCTCCCAGCCAACTCCCGCCCCACCCGGATTGTCATAAATGCCCCTCGAGCCGAAGAGATTGTCAAGGTCGGTCACGATCGAGATGGTCGGAAGGGACAAGAGTGAGTCCTTCATCAGGCCGCGATACCGCGGATCGTTCACCACGTCCGGATCCATTTCATAATCGGCGGCGGTCCCTCCCCACGAAGTTGGAAAGCCGGGCGGAGACTGCGGTTGACGAATCACCTGATCGAGGAATATGTATGTGTGCGTGTCGACATTCGTGGATATCCACCCGGGCTTGAACGCAACAGCGCGTAAACACGTCGTGACACCGATGCCAATGGGGCCCGCGTACTCCAGACCATGAGTCTCACTCGGCGCGCTGCCGTCGGTCGTGTAGTGTATCGTAGCTCCGGGCGTGTCGCATTCAATCTCCACTTCAATAGGCGTTTCATAGAAACCGCGATCGCGGGTGAACTTCGTATCGGCAACAACATCGATAGCGCCCGGCACATTGAACTTGCCCGGTGTGGCCGTGACAAAATACTGAGCTACGCCCACGCTGCTCGCGGCAATCAGCTCGGGCAGAATCAGGAAATTCGGGTCGGCAGAATCATCGTTGAGCCCGCAGACCGCCAGAACGTTAGTGCCCTGCCGTAACAGGCCTATATAATCGGATATGTCAAAGTTGACGAATCCGGCCGCCAGCTCCTTCGGGCGGTCCGTGTCCGCCCCGGAATCCCACGACGGCACCCCAGTGAAATTGTCTCTTGCTACTTCGATGCCGTTGAGATAGGCAGCAAATCCATCCTCATACTTCATTCGGAGAGTCAATGTATCGAAAAGACCTGCCTCCTCATCGTCCAGGTTGAACGCTATGCGTGTCCACAGTGATGCACTCGTATTCAGCATCTGCTCCTGGATATCGGAACCGCTGAAACCCCCTTTGAGCATGAAGACATCGAACGAGTATGCCTTGAGACCATCCGTGCTGCTCGTCTCGGCCTCCGCTCGAACTGTGAAGCTGCCGTCGGACGCCGTTATACCTGTCCAGCGTGCCACGTAGCCTTCGTTGTAGTTGTCGCCGGTGTTGAACCGGACCTTGTTTGCAGCAAGCTCTTCCACGCCGTCCGTGCTGGCGTTGACGTATGTGTCGGCACCTGTGAGGGTATAGACCGTCCACCGGCCTTCGTAGTTGCAGCGGGTCGCGGACGTGACAAATGTGTACTCAGTGCCCGGGTCCAGGCCCGCGAAGGTTAGATCGATCCACCAGCCGACACCGCCGTAGTAAATCACACCGGTCATGTCGGCGATGCCGGCAAATGTCGTGTGCGCATCGGTGCCGGGAGCCGCGTCGCGGCCGCCATTGCCCGGGTTCGGTTGCCAATTCACTCCGCCACTTTCGGTGAACGCCACCGTGACGCCAATCTCCTCGCCGGTGGCCTGATCCACTAACGCCCCGGAAGTCAGACCGCCGAACCCACTGCCCGTGCCATAGCTCGTCACGTTCTCCCCCATATACTGGCCCTCTTGGTAAACGCAGTCGTTGTACGCAACCCTTGGCTCGCCCCCAAAGCCAAAACCCAGTCCCGTCGGCCCGCTCCGCCACTTCGAATCGTCAAAGCTACGGCTCGTCCAGTCGGTCCCAACATCGTCAACGGTCGGCACATGATAACTGGCGGTTGCCCCGGGTGCGATAAGCGTCCGCGAATATTGCCTCAGTCCGTAGGAGATATCGGTCAACTGTCGTGGACATGCCGGCGCATACTCATGAGCTACGGTGACACCATCACGCTTGACCAGCGCGAGGTACGAGCCGTCGTCGGCGTTGAGCCTGAAGTTCGTGTGGAGCTCTGACCCGGCAGCCGCACGGTTCTTGCCCGAGGCAAAAACGACCAGGAACGCGCCGGGCTCCAGCTCAACGCCATCAGGAAGCTCCCACTGCGTCAGCTCATTGGCGTCATCGGTCAGGTACCAGCCGCTCAAATCAACAGCTCCCTCCGTAAGATTGTAGATCTCGATCCAGTCGGACGAATCGTCATCCTCATCTAATAGCTCGCCCGCGCCCAACGGTTCCCTGCTGCCGTTGCTGGCCATGAATTCGCTTATGACAGGGCTGCCCCCTTCGGACCGCCAGTTCTGGGCCAACAATGCCAAATCAACGGCGTTGACCCCATCAGCACCGTCAAGGTCGGCCTCGCACCCGGGCACAAGGCAGATCTCGAGCAACCAATGTTCAGCAAGAATCCTGAGGTCTTTGAAGTCGACAGTGCTGTCCGCATTCAAATCACCCACTGGATAGCTGCCCCCCACCCTGCTGACCAACACCATGAGCGACACCAGGATAAACAACGGCGTGCTCATGTTTCTAAAGGCGACATTTACCATATCAACTGCGATTAACCACTCCTACACGTTTAACAACCCATAATACCAGAATATCGTTCAAATTTCAACGGTTTCTTCATCTCGTCAGCATAGTAGTCTGTCAATATTGATTGTATGGTTCAGAACCCGCCGCGGCGGGCTAAATATTTAGCCCCACGCCTGCCCTCAGCGCAGCCGAATGGGTTTCACGTGGGGTTCTTACCCACAACTTCAAATTTGACACACTAATAGTGTTTGGCACAAGAAACTCTGAAAAAACGTAACCGTTCACGGCGTACAAGTTGCGTTGCTGGGGTCATTGCGAGGAGTTTTACGACGAAGCAATCTAAAATGTAACGATTGAGATTGCCGCGGCCCGTCACAGACGGGCCTCGCAATGACATAAAACGGCACATTTGCCCCGTGAACGGTTACCACTTTCTATTATTTCCGGTGGATATTCAAAATAGGCCCTGTAAACATCAAAAGCCCAGTTGTTTTAATTTCTCCACCGTTAGTTTTTCCTCTTGCGGCAAAATCTTTTCAAGCTGTTTCTTTATTGTCCTTACGATTATGTCGGTTTCTATATTTACCGCATCGCCAACTCTTGCTTTGCCCAGCGTGGTTCTGGCCAAGGTCTCGGGTATTATGGCAGCGCTAAAGCTGCTTTGGTCCAGACTCGCTATCGTCAAACTTATCCCGTCCACTGCGACCGAGCCTTTGGCCACCATTTGGCTGAGTAATTTCGGCTCGGCCGTGAACTCTATATCGGCAAACTGGCCGAGTCTTTTAACCGCCTTTATCGTTGCAGCGCCGTCTATATGGCCCTGGACGATGTGTCCGCCAAACCGGTCCGTGGCTTTCATAGCCCGTTCGATGTTGACTTTAGATAAGGCCTTTAGGCTGCCCAGGGTCGATTTTTCCAATGTTTCGGTGCTGAGTTCAAAGGTTGCCAGATTGCCGTCGAGCCCGGCGACGGTTAGACATGTGCCGTTTACAGCTATGCTATCGCCGATTTTGCTCTCGTTGGCCAGTTCGCCTAAGTCTACGGTTAGCGAGAGTGCACCCGCGGTTCGGCGAACCGATTTTACTGTGCAAACTGCCTCTATAAGCCCTGTGAACATCTGAAATTGGCCATTTAATGTTGAAAAGAGAGAACTAAACCGTAAAATGGATTATAAGTAATCAGTAGTCAACAATCAATAATCAATTCCAGAAGGGGTTGATGATAGATATGAATACATTCTGGCTGAAAATAGCTGGACTGGCAGTTGCTGTCATTATAGGCATGATCATCTTAGCCAGCGTTTTTTCGGGTCGTGAAACTGAGGCTCCAGCCGAGCCGGAGCCGAAGACGTTTTATGACGTTGCTGAGCACG
>DAOWID010000267.1 GCA_030641115.1 Planctomycetota bacterium
CACCAAAAGAAGTCGTGGATGCGACCGTCGCAACACTCGCCGAAGCTACGACCGACTCTCCGCAGGCAACCGCCACATCGGCTAAGCTCAGCCGAAGGATAATAACCACCAAAGACTTTCTCAAATTTGCCGCTGCCGCCGTCCTGCTCCTTGGCGTGGGCTATCTGATCGGCTCGCTCTCGGCGCCTGAGCCACCAGACGCCCAGGAGCTCTACGCAGCCCTTAAGCCCGCCATCCAGCGGGATATGCTTGAGCCCATGAACCGGTACTGGCTGCTGACCCTGGCAAGCAGCAACGCCGAACTCAAAGACGAACTGCACAGTGAATTCCGCCAGGACCTAAACCGGTTCGCTGTCCAAACGCTGGCCGCCTCAGGAGCTGCAACCAACGAACTGCTCAGAGAATTCATTGACGCGGTTAAAGCCACGCAGGTGCGAGACTTACGGTCGGTCGCAGCGGCCCTGCGCCAGATAGAATCGGACCGAATGCGCGACAAAGCCCAATTTACAAGCGGTCTCGAGACCCTTGCCGTCCTGTACGATGATGAACTGCAGCGCACTAAGCAAGATATTGTGCAGCTAATATATAACCAGCCAGTCGACCCTGGGCGCGATGTATATCAAAGTCCAAAACCCAAAATTGAAAGGAGTAAAGAATGAGAGACTTAAAACAAACAACTGCTATCGCCGTTCTGCTCACCATGGCCCTAGCTACCACCGGCTTCGCCCAGGCTCGCAGCGTGCCCGGGGCAAGTGTCAGCGTGGAACCAGTAACAGCGGCTGTTAGCCTGCCAGAAGAACCTAAAAACGTACCACGGGTGTCAACATCAGAGCCCGTCCGGCGCGTCCTCACATCGCTGTCGGGCACGGGCGTACGGAGCAAATCCAAATCCCGTGCAGTCCTCGTGATACCCAGTGCACAGATGAAACCGCAAGACTCTGCAGCTCTTATCGAAGATATGACCATCATGTCACGCATCTTCGAGAAAAGACTTGCGGACGAGCACTTGATTCCATCCGGTTATAGCTTTTGGTACAGCCGCAGCGCCGATCCATTCAACCGCTTTTTCTCGACCGATACCCGTACAGCAGAGGCCATCTACGTCGAGGGTTTCGGCTCACTATTCCTAATGAATGTGGATTTCCCGCTTTCGCCCCCACCTCAACTCGAAGCTGCCAAACCCGATAACGGCACCGACCAGGTTTGGGCAACGGCAAAAGACGAGATCCACAGCCCTACGGCCGGTCGCAGGCGCAAAGAGAAGGATCAGAAAAAAGAATACGACGCCGAAAAGGTTGACGAACTGCAAAGGACCTTAATCAAGACACTGAAACACGCGGCAAACATCCGAGGCCTCAAAGCCGAAGAGTCGGTAACTATCATGGTCAGGGGCAGCGAGATCACTGTGCCCCTTGCCAACAACGAATCAGCCCTTGCAGCAGAGTACCGCCGTATGACGGGCGAGCTAACCACGGTTCAGCCCACGTTCTTAACGATTCGCGCCAAAAAGTCAGACATCGACAGCTTCGCGAACAATAAATTCGACTACAACCAGCTCCGCCAGCGAATCCAGACTCTCGCATATTGAGCACAAACTTAAGATTGCCTTTGTGAAGGAGTAGAGAAATGAAAGTTCTTACACAAATCGTGACAGTGTTTATCGCAATCAGTCTAATAAGCGCAAATACCACCCTGGCTCAGGACCCGACAGAAGAGACACTACGGAAAGTCCAAGAGGCGCTCGAAAAGAAGGAGCAAGAGCTCGCAAAAAACCAAGCCAACCTATTGGTACGAGCGCAGCAACTCTCACAAACAGGTGCAGCAGATACCGCCCTGCAGGCCGAGATGTTCGCGCACGACCTGGAGACTGCCAGTGTAAACCTCGCACTCGCGCAGGCCAAAGACGGCACGGGGCGAGTCCTCGTGGTTCTGACCGACCCGGTCAAGGCACAAGATGTTGCCGCCACGACCGAAGACCTAAACATTATGTCGCGGATATTTGACAAGAAGCTCAGGTCCGCCTATCCGCCCTTGGGCGGGATTTACACAAGCCACCGCATTGAGGGGCTTCTACACACCTTGCATCGCCGCAATGGCTCACATGGAACCCAGACTATCTACTTGCACGGCTACGGGGCACTATTTTTGCTGAATGTTGACTTTCCACTCTCGGCTCCGCCTGAGGTCGACGTGGAGAAAGTCGAGAAAGATGTCGACCCCCTTTGGGAAGGCACAAAACGAGAAATCTCTACCTCGGACAAAACGCTCGCAGAAGACTATGTCTATGTAAAATATGATTCAACCAAAGAGTATGACGCCGAGAAGGTCGAAGACCTAAAGACGAATCTTACCAAAGCGCTAAGACACGCCGCTAACATCAGAAATTTGAAACCGGACGAATTGATAATTCTTACAGTCGCCGGCACCCAGCAACCTTCCGCGGCCGTCGCAGAGATAGCCGGCAAAGACGGCAAAACATACCGTGTGATAGCCAGTAACGCAGACACGGGTCCGCTTTTCGGCGCAGCCCCAGCCCTGCTGACCATCCGGGCAAAGAAAGCCGACATTGATGCCTACGCTAAAGGCCAATTAGATCTTGACAAGTTCCGTGAGAGAGTCAAGTTTCTGACATCTCACGTCAACTTAGGGCCTGTACGGGCTGAACCCGCTGGGCAACTCCAATGGCGCGCTCGATACTGAACCCGCTGTTCCTCAGAGGGCACGCCGTATTGTGGGAATTCAATACCAACCACACTGCACTGAGTACGGATCACGGCTTTAGATGTCGAGGTTTTGGACTTCGAGGGCGTGCTCCTGGATGAAGCTTCGGCGTTTGTCCACATCACCGCCCATCAAGATACTAAAGAGTCTGTCGGCCTCGCCGGCATCGTCAACACGCACGCTCAGCAGCGTCCTCGTAGCGGGATTCATTGTCGTCTCCCACAACTGCTCGGCATTCATCTCACCCAGGCCCTTGAACCGCTTTATATCAATCCCTCTGCCCCCAATCTGCCTAATCGCCGGGCAAATATCAGCGAGCGAGGCAACATCGTAGTGTGCCTCAGGTCCGCCGGGGCGGATCAAGCAAAACTTCGTCGGCAATGCCTCTCCGGACACATATTTGCCAGGCTTCAAAAGAAAATCGCTCAAGTCCAGACCGAGTTCGGCTTTCAGCCGCTCATTTATCTGATTGATCCGCGCCACCTCGTGAAGCTCCTCAGCAACAACATCGTCATTAGTGGCTCGTGGCTCGTGGCTCGATTCATCCGCCGCAGGCGGACCGAGGCGGGCACGAATCTTCTCGAGCCGCTTCTCGTATTTCGTATTGTCATAGTAAACCTCCTCCTCACCCTGGACACGGATAAGAAACCGTGGCAGCCGTTTACCATCATAGTACGCTTGTACAAATTCCGTGAAGTTGATGCCGCGCCGCGCCAAGACCGCCACAATACGCTCAACATCAGCCAAAGCTTTTACAAGAGCCACAAGCTCCTTGCCTGAGATCCTGCGTCCGCCCTTCGCAGGCTTCGACGGTGAGCTCAGCCGAACCGCTCGCCCCTGAGGAGCACGCTTTTGGCGCGTCTCACCATCCCGGATGAAAAGCTCTGTACCCTCCAAGCCCCGAGCAATCATGCGCTTGCGCATCTGAGTCTCACTCAGGACATACTCCGATTTCTTCTGTCCCTTAACCCTAATCTCATACAGAGGCGGCTGCGCAATATAAACCATACGCCTTAGCAACAACTGCGGCATCTGCCTGAACAAAAAAGTCAGCAGTAGCGTCCGAATATGAGCACCGTCAACATCAGCATCCGTCATCAGTATTATCTTGCCATACCTGCACTTATCTGCATCAAACTCGTCCGCACCGATCCCCGTACCCAGTGCGCTTATCATCGTCCGGATCTCCTCGTGCGCGAGCACCTTCTCCAGGCGGGCCTTTTCCACATTTAATATCTTACCCCGCAGCGGCAAAATCGCCTGCAGGTTTCTATCCCTGCCCCCCTTCGCCGAACCGCCCGCTGAGTCACCTTCCACAACAAAAATCTCTGTAGACGCCTTTTCTTTGCTCGCACAATCCCACAACTTGCCTGGCAGGTTCGCACCACTCAGGGCGCCTTTACGCCTCGTCAGCTCACGGGCCTTTCGTGCTGCCTCTCTGGCCGCAGCAGCCTGGATAGCCTTATTCAAAATCCGCTTCGCCTCACTAGGATGCTCCTCCAGATAATGGCCAAGCTGCTCGTTCACCGTCGTCTCCACGAAACTGCCCACCTCAGGATTTGTCAGCCGAACTTTCGTTTGGGCCTCAAAGTGTGGGTCCGCTAATTTCACAGCCACCACCGCCGTTAAGCCCTCACGCAAATCCTCTCCCGTCGTCACCTGGCTGCTCTTCAGCAAATTGTTGCTGCGAGCATAGTAATTCATCGTCCGCGTCAGAGCAGTCTTGAACCCTGAAAGATGCGTACCGCCATCAATATTGCGGATGTTGTTCGCGAACACCAGCACATTTTCCGTATAGCCATCGTTGTACTGCATCGCCACCTCGCAGCTCAACATAGCTTCCGCGTCTTCTCTCGCCACGTAAATGGCATCTTTGTGGAGCGTGTCTTTGCCCTCGTTTAGATGCTTAACAAACGCCCTAATGCCGTCATCAAAGCTGAACATGTCCTTCTTGTTGGCCCTATCGTCCCTAAACGCAATCTTCAGGCCGCCATTCAAATAAGCCAGCTCCCGTATTCGCTTTCGCAGCGTATCGTATGCAAATTCAGTATCGCCGAATATGTCCTCATCCGGCTTAAAAGATATTCTCGCACCACGCTTCTTGGTGGCTCCAATCTCTTTTACCGGCCCGCACCGCTTCCCACGCGTGCACTCGAAGTGGTAGTGATTACCATCACGATATACATCAGCTTCGAGCCACTCACTCAAGGCGTTGACGACACTAACGCCCACGCCGTGCAGCCCACCGGCCACCTTGTAACTATCCGAGTCAAACTTGCCTCCCGCATGCAGCGTAGTAAGCACTACTTCCAACGCGCTGATTTTAGCCTCCTTATGCTTTTCGACTGGTATGCCGCGGCCATTATCCTCCACCGTGCAACTACCATCAGCATGGATATGCACGCTTATATTATCGCAGAACCCCGCCATCGCTTCATCGATTGAGTTGTCCAAAACCTCGTAGACCAAATGGTGCAGCCCCCCACTGCCGCGATCCCCAATGTACATCTCTGGCCGCTTGCGCACAGCCTCCACGCCGCCCAATATCTTGATGTTGCTGGCATCGTATCTGTGGACCTTCATATCAACCTTTTATGCATATACAGAAGGCTTCTACGCAGCACTACATTAAACTTCGGAAACTTGCTGCCCTTTGCTTTATAATTTGTGCCCAGTCCGCCGCAGGCGGACTGCACCCACCACAGGTTACAATTAGCTGCTCAACCAAGCGCGAGCCTAATCTTTCCAAGTCGAGCTGCTGGGCACTGTCGCTGCAGCTCCTTAAGGACACCGGAGCTGCATAACTGCAGCTCATACATATATGATGGCGAATCCACCACCACCTTCAGGTTGCCAGCGGAAATATCCACAATCCTGCAGTGTCTGCTCAGTTCAGCAGGCAGCACTTCGCCCCAGATTCTTACTACCGACTCAAACCTCCCCTGCCGTGGCGTGATCTTATCCTCCATAAGCTCACCCAATGTATCACCCAATCTCACTGTTAATCCAGGCCTCGCGCGCCTTTCTGGGCCGCCGCGCCTAATGGCCTTTTCGATAACCTTCATCATGTAAATCCAACACTGAAAGACCCAAACTCTTTGAGCTAAACGCGCTCGCTCGCTGACTCGACCGCGCTATGTATTCGCACTCAGCCCAGGTTGATTGGCATCAGAACGTATAGAAAATCTGACCCGCTCTTTATTACTCCTGGTCGGTCCGGCTCGCCCAACTCCATCTCAAACTCCGGCGTTCGGATAACACGCAGCGCATCAACCAAAAACTGCGGATTAAAACCAACCTGCATCGTCTCGCCCTTGTAATCAATGGTCATTTTGACCTCCGCATCGCCGGTCTCAGGTGCCCTGCCCGAGAAGACTAAGCTGCCTTCGCTAATTAACAGCTTAATCCCTCTGGATTCCTCACTCGTTAGCAAAGCAGCACGACGCACTGCGCTAAGCACTGCCTCCGTCGAAAGCCTTAACTTTTTGGTGTGCTCGCTTGGAATTATGTCCTCATACTTTGGAAAACTGCCTTCTACAAGGCTCGAGCTTATCACCGCATTTGCACAGCTAAGCAGGATCTGGTTGTCAACCAGTTTAACTGCGACCTTGTCCTTCTCGTGAGAGGCCAGCTTATCCAGAAGCGACATCGCCTTAGCCGGCACTATTATCTGTTGTGCAGCAACACTTTCTTCCGGCGCGGACAGCAAGCTAACCTTAGACCGGGCCAGCCTCCTACCGTCAGTTGCAACTAACGTGACCTTCTTACCCGCCATTTCCCACAAGATACCATTGATTGCATACCGGCTGCTCTCCTTTGCTGTTGCGAAGATACACTGCTCGACCCCAGCCTGCAGACTCCTTAACGCCACGCTGATATCACCTTTACCTTCGAAGGTCGGCACAGTTGGATAGTCCTTCGGTTCCTGACTGTAGATCGTAAAGTGACTATCCGCTCCCATTATCTCACAAGAGCCTTCCGTAGCTTGCAGTGCCAAGACGTCCTCCGCACTTTCACGCACAATCGCAAACAACCTGTCAGCCGGTAGGACAACCTGCCCTTCCTGCTCAATCTGGACCTCAGCAAGCGCGTAGTCAATGCCTACCTCTAAGTCGGTAGCATAAAGATGGACCTCTTTTCTACGAGCATCAAAGCGTATGCAGCGCAGGATTGGCTTCGGCGTCCGGCTGGGCACAACCGACACTAATAGGTTCAGCGCCTCAGCAAACGCTATTCTATTGAAATTAACCTTCATAATCGACCTCTATAACCTGGATAGAAGAACCTCGAAATACTGAACGTAGCAATATAGGAAATACCTGCGTATTCTACACCAAACGAAAGACACAGGCAATTTTTTTTACCAAAAAAAGTACGTCCTTGCTACCATAAAGCCTAAACGTAACAAACCCCGCGTTGGATAATTGCTTAATCCCATGGCCTTTCAAAAACTGTTACCTATGCGTAGTATTCCACCCACCGACCCCTAATTATTTAGTACCTACCGCGGAAACAGCATTTATCCTTCCTGCGAAAGCAGGAATCCAGCCTTTTAGCTCTATACCCCTACTTTCGCAGGGGTAATATCGCTAGTCTGGACTTCCCGTGATACTGACGATTTAGGAAATCCTGTTTGCTATTTCTAATATGTACTTTAAAGAAACATAGTAGTAATTGTCATATAGGTTGTTAAATAGTTACGTTTGGCATATCTTCGTTACTAAACCGTTTCATACTAAGTAGATACTGACTATGAAGCCGCCATTGCTTTCGGGAAAAGCAGTTACATTCTTTGCGAGTTTCCTTGACAAAAGCAACAACGATATTTATTTAACAGCAGTAATGTGTTGCTATCTTTGAAATTAAACGCAGCTATTAACAGCTTAACCAGTAGGATTACGCATGGCGGGACTCAGAAACTTAGACAAGGAGTTGTTTGTAGGTATTGATGTTGGCAGTAGCTTTGTGCATTATGCCGTCCTGGATAAGACAGGACACATACTGTACTCCCCCAGGCCCATAATGCACTTCGCGAACCCTATTGGAGCGATCAAGGAGGTATGGCAGGACATAACGGCAGGGTTTGAAGCTGGAACTATTAGGAACACGGCGTTTACAGGCAGCGGGGCAGAAGCATTTCCAGATGTTATTACTGCTCTAACTTACGTTTACGACAGCGTAGCAATACCGAGAGGTTTAGGGCTAATCGAGCCGACGGCCGAGTTCGTCTTCCACATGGGGGCGAAGGATTCGTACTTCTTTCATGTCAAACACCTAAGTGGTAGACAGATTATTCAACAGTGGAGAACAGGCACGAAATGTGGTGGTGGGTCTGGCACCCTAATCGAAAAGCAATGCCGGCGCTTGTTTGAAGGCCAGATTGTAAACCCAGAGATGGAGGACCCCGCCCAGGCAGCAGATGAGCAGGCTAAAGAAGCCGTCAGAATAAGCAATAGAAGGAAGTTGCAGTTGCGGTTGGAGGAAATGTTCTCAGCGGCTGAAAAAGACGCTGTCTACGCCCAGGAACCCACCGACTTCTTGGCTAGATGCGGTGTCGTTATCCAGTCTGACCTGATCCACAAGCAGAACGAAGGGGCGCGAAGGCAAGATAACTTAGCGGGTCTATTTAAGACTGTTGCTAGAAACTTCAAAATTGACGTTCTTGGAGCAAGTGAGTTCACCCGTTCGCGCAACGCACATCAAGCCGTGGCAACGGGAGGCGTGTTCACCAACGATCTTATTAGGCAGAATTTAGCTGACCTGCTCCGAATTCCTATACAGAGGCCGCAACATTACCATAACATCGCAGCCATTGGCGCAGCTCTGAAAGGAATAGAAGATAATAACAACGTGGCTTTTAGCTTCGACCAGCTCGAGAAAGTTGGCGAGTACAGCAGGCAGAAGAGAAAGTTTACACCTGCTTTGGCCGAGAGCCTCAATAGTGTCCACGAGAAACACCAAAGCCTGACACAAAAGATACCGGCGAACACTGAAGTCGTGCTGGGAATAGACGGCGGCAGCACCACAACAAAAGGAGCGCTCGTTGATGTAAAAACACGCATACTCTTAGATAAGCTTTACATTAAAACGCACGGCAATCCGGAGGAATCACTCAAGCGCGTCATAAAATACCTTAGCCGCCACAAGGATAAGGTCGTGATTCGCGGCGTTGGCGCTACTGGTTCCGCAAGAAAGCTTTATGAGAAAATACTAGTCAGCAGGAAGAAAGCTGAAGAATTGGTTCAAAGAGGCATTGAGCTTGCGGACAGAATAACCGATGAAATTACCTGTCACGCTCTCGGCGTCAAGCACTACGACCCTGCTGTCGATACGATCTTTGAGGTAGGCGGCCAGGACATGAAGTTCACTAGTTTTGGCCAAGACGGAACGGTCAAGGAAGCTAAAATGAATTATAGCTGCCAGGCTGGCTCCGGCCAGACCCTTGAGAATATGGCTGATGTCATAAATCTCAACGTGGAGGATTCTTTGCAGGACGCTGCTCTCAGGGCAAACAGGGTTCCAATCATTGACGCCACCTGCGGCGTTTTTATGGAGATGGATGAAAATAGGCTCATCGCCGAAGGTTTCTCCAAAGATGAAATAGCTGCTGCGATAATCAGAGGGACAGCCGCAAGTTACTATTATAAGTTTGTAGGAGGCTCGCAGCACGTTGGCCAAAGGTGCTCCGCTCAAGGTGGGCCGCCTTTGGGCAAAGCCTTCCTTGCTGCGCTTGCCCAAGTAACTAACAAAGAAATACAGGCCTATCCACACAGAGAGATGTTCGGGGCATGGGGCCAGGCGCTCGACATCATTGATCATATTGAGCAGTTCGCCGAACAAGGCAAAACCTGTCAATCCGCATTTCGAGGGTGGGATTTAGTCGACATGCCCTTTGAAAAGCGAAAAATCTCGTGCAAAGAGCTGTTTGCGGACAGCTCGTGTGGCGTAAGAGATTGTCAGCTCGAGGTCTTTGCAATTGAGGATGACCAGATAATTACGGGCGGCTTCTGTCCCAGAGGAAACTCCGAGGGCGCCAAAACACCCAAAACCAATTACGTCGAAAAGTACCACAAGATATACGAGAAACATTTCAAGCAACAAGGTGCACTATTGCACGAGTTATCTCCCGCAACGCTCGATACCAACGGGATGGAAACAGTAGGGATCAAAAGGAGCACCGCGACACTTGGCGAAAAGGGAATTTGGAGCGCTGCCTTATTTAGAAAACTTGGCCTTTACCCGGTCGTATCACCGAGAAGCGACCAGGAAATAGCCAAAATCGGCGTTGATAACTCAAGAACCGAATTCTGCATAGCGAGAAAGCTGGCCACGGGCCATGCAGCAGTCTTGAATGAAAATCCAGCCATCCACTATTTGTTCAATCCAAGCTTCATCGAGCAAAGAAAGGTTGAGCCGCCGGACCTGAAATACTGCATTTATACCGAGTCGGAGGGGTATATTCTAAATGATGTTCTCTCTCTCGATAAAAATACGCAAATAAATCCCATTCTGCACTTTGGCGATATACCGCTTCTGGTCCAGGAGTTGAGACGTGAATTTGACCGAGTGGGGTTCGGATTCACGGACAGACAGATAAAAAATGCCATCAAATATGCAGATGATGCGGAAAGCAGATTTACAGACGAGCTTTACAAAGAAGGGGACAAATTCTTAACCAGGATCGAAACAAATAATGACAAGGCGTATGTTGGCATTGGAAGAGACTACGTCCTGCTCGATCCTGAAGCAAGCTCAAACTCCGGGGCCATGTTTTCTCAGATCAGAGGCTTGGACTACATACCGCAGCTATTTTTAGAACACAAGTTCACGGATATCCCAATAGATGATTTTGTAGATAATGAGTTTTGGGTCCAGAGCGTCAAAATACTAAAAGCTAATCTGTTTGTGGCTAATCACCCTAAGCTATTCGCTATAAGGATGATGAATTTTGCTTGCGGCCCGGACAGCCTGAAAATATATCAAGAAGAAAAGATTCAGCAAGCGGCGGGCAAACCGTTACTTACTCTTCTGACAGATGCTCAAACGAACAATGCTCCTTTTGTAACGCGAACGGAAGCGCACGAAAGGGTGGTGGAGCAGAGCCGGGCGAAGAAATTCCAACTCGGCCAAATGAAGCGATATCTAACTAGTGATAACGACAAAAGAACATGGCTCCTGCCCTACATGGGAGATGCCAGCTTCATTGGAGCTGCTGGCCTAAAACACTTCGGGCTAAACAGCGCAGTTCTGCCAACCAACACTCAGAGAGGCTATGAATTAGCTCGCAAGTATATCTATACCGAAGTCTGCCATCCCCTCAAAGGTGTGGTGGGCGATGCGCTCGCTTTTCTGACAGAGGAGATTGAAAGAAGAGGCAAGCAGTACGCTGAGGACAACTATCTGGTTATGCTCCCTACCACGAGCGGCCCTTGTAGGTTCGGAAAATATACAGAGGTAGTAAGAGAATTTATGGACCGCGAAGGTTTGGACAAAATTCCGGTGGTTGGCCCGTCATCGGAGACCGATTATTTTGATGTCCCATTTCCAGGCAGAGTTGGCTTGGCAGGAAAAATCAAACTGCAGAAAATGTTGTTCAAGGGCATAAAAGCATCCGATCTCTTAGAGGATATATGTCGAAGATTCCGCCCGTATACTGAGGACACCAAGCTAATAGATGAGTTGAAAAGCCAAAGGCTAACCGCACTCCAAGAAGTTGTACAGGATGGTGCTGAGACAGCAGACTTGGTCGAGTGGGGCCGTGAAACAGTCCGCCTGTTCAAAGCTAATCCGCCTGCGGCGGACGAAAACCATCAGCGATTCCCTCTTGTTCTCTATATAGGCGAGATTTACATGAGGCAGCATGACCCGTATACCAATAATGTCGTTGAGCAGCTGGAGGACAAAGGACTGGAGGTGATAAGGGATCCTATAACGGACTGGCTGCATTACGTAAATCAGGTCAATCAGAGAAATTCGAAAAGGGATTTAAGACTGGCTGTTAAAGCCTTCAATATGGGCAGAACACTAAGGCAGGCAAAAAAATTTAGCAAGTCCTATCTTAAAGGCAGGTACATGTCTCGCGTTGAAGAAGAGATAGCTGAGCCATTTC
>DAOWID010000424.1 GCA_030641115.1 Planctomycetota bacterium
ATACTTTGACAAGAAAAAATCGCTTTTTGATTTTTTCTTGGTAAACAATAAGTTGTTCTTTAACAAATAGTTAAGCGATTATTCAAGAAAATCAATCCGCCGACGGCGGACTTAAATAATATATGCCTAACCTGCAATTTTGCAGAACTCATATCTGTAAGGAAATAGTTATGGGCATTTTCACTAAGACAGCAGGATATCTCAGAGAACGCCTGGGCAAAACGCGCGACAAAATCAGCACGTCACTATCATCGGTGCTGACCTTGGGCAGAAATATCGATGAAGCTTTGCTTGATGAGCTTGAAGAAACACTTATAAGCGACGACATCGGCATAGAGACAACCGACAAGCTCATATCATCTCTGCGGGAAGCTTATCGCAGCAGACAAATCGGCACAACCGACGAAATACTGCCGTTCCTCAAAGACCACATCAAGAGCTATTGGCCGGACCGCGATAGACAATTGCATCTTGCCCAGACCGGCCCGACCGTCATCCTTGTTGCCGGCGTCAACGGTACCGGCAAAACCACCAGTATAGCCAAGCTGGCATATATACTGAGTCGAGACAACAAAAATGTAATCGTCGCCGCTTGTGATACATTCCGGGCCGCTGCCATAGAACAGTTGACTATCTGGGCCGAACGCATCGGCGTGCAAATCGTAAAGCACCAAATCGGCAGCGACCCTGCAGCGGTGGCTTTCGATGCCTGTGAGGCGGCAGTAGCAAGAAACGCCGATGTCCTGATTCTGGACACAGCCGGACGATTGCACACCAAAAAGGATCTGATGCAGCAACTGACGAAAATTCGTGACGTGGTAGCCCGCAAAATCGTCGATGCCCCGAACGAAGTGCTGCTGGTTCTTGACGCGACGACCGGCCAAAATGCAATCGCGCAGGCAAAGATTTTCGGCGAAGCGATCAATCTTACGGGGATATTTCTGGCCAAACTCGACGGCACTGCACGCGGCGGAATCGTCATCGCCATAAAAGACCAGCTCGACATACCCGTAAAATTTGTCGGACTTGGCGAAAAGCTGCAAGATATCGCAGAGTTCGATCCCGACAAGTTTGTGGAAGCATTGTTCAGCTAAGTACGGTCGAAGGAGTGAAAAATGAGAACATCAGAAGCCACCGCAGCAAGAGCAAGCACTTTAGTGCTGATGACAGTGCTGGCGGTAGTCTCAACGAGCGCGGCCCTCGCCGAGGAGAGAATCGTAAGATATCAGCCGAAGTCTGGACCGTTGCTCTGGCCATCACAACCTCCCGAGGGCATCCCCTTCGAACAATCGAAAGAGCTGGCTGGCGTATTATTTACAGGGCTACATAGTGACTATCGAGTTGCAGATACGTGGTACCCTTCTTGGGCATCAGATGACAACCTGTACTCTCCTTGGACCGATGGGCAGACTGACGGGATGCGATCCAGCTCCGGCGGACGTAATGCGACGACCGGCCAAGCGGTCATGATCGGGGACGACCCACTCAAGTTGAAAATACAAGCTCTGGGGATAACCAAGGGTGACCCGCATCCGTACCAGGGGCGCTATCCCTGCGGAAGTCTCGTTCACAACGGCGTATGGTATTACGGGACGTACTGTTTGGGGCCTGCGGGACGTGTCACACATGACGGTATGAGATGGAACTGGCCGGTATTGGGACCGATGCCGGGTTTCCGCGTCTCGACCGACTACGGCAAAACCTGGACAGATACCCCACACACACCGGGCAAGCCTCTTTTCCCTGAACCCGCCAAGTTTATGGGGCCGCTGAAAATTGGATCACCGAAATTTGTGGACTTCGGCAAAAACATGGAGCACTCGCCTGACGGCAAAGCCTACTTGGTGGGTTATGGAGCTGAAGAGGATGATCCTGAGCCAAGATATGCCAACCTAAGCTGGATATCCGGCGACCAGATTTACCTGACGCGCGTCGTGCCGAGCATTGAGAACATCAACGATGAATCAAAGTACGAGTACTTTGCCGGACACGATGCCGGCGGTAAGCCCGTTTGGTCTTATGACTTTGAAAATATCAAGCCACTACTGGAGTGGAACAACAATATGGGCTGTGTCACTATCACGTACAACGCTCCACTGAAGAAATACCTGATGTGTGTGACCGACGGTTGGCCAACGGTTGCGAAGATGAATTCCTATATCCTCGAAGCTGATGAGATTACGGGGCCGTGGAAGCTCGTGACGTATATGAAGGCGTTTGGTGAACAGGGCTATTTTCTGAACTTCCCATCAAAATTCATCAGCAAAGATGGGCGAACACTATGGCTGTGCTATTCGGCCAACTTCAGCCAAGGCTGGAATAATATCCGCTTTAAGGCCAATCCTCCAGGCAGTCGATACGGTCTGGTGCTGCAGCAGATGAGACTGCTGGATTCCAAGGCGTACCGGCGGCATGAAAAAGAACTCAAAGACCAACAGCAAGAAGACCCAATTAAGAGCAATAGGAACATCGCTCGTAAGGCCGAAGTGGCCGTTACATCAACCTACAAAGGCTACAGCGCCGAGGCTGCGATTGATGGCGTGGTGGCCGGCTATCCTGACGACCCATCAGCCGAGTGGGCCAGCGACGGTGAAAAGACATCAGCAATGCTACGTCTGAATTGGGATAAGCTATACACCGTCAATCGCATCTGGCTCTTCGACCGGCCCAACACGCATGCCGACCAGGTTACCGCCGGCAGGCTCGTATTCAGTGATGGCACGACGATAAACGTCGGTGAGCTGCCGGACGACGCTTCAGCAGCTAAAGAGATCACTTTTCCACCGAAGCAAGTCACTTGGCTAAAGTTCATTGTTACCTCAGTTAAGCCGGAAACACAAAATATCGGCTTAGCGGAAATCGCAGTTTTCGGTGCCGACGACTAAGGTGGAAGTGTCGTTCGGTTCCCGGATACAACAAATCGCAAAAGCCATAACAGGCCGAGACGAAATAAGTACGGTGAAAAAGATATATTCGTACGTAGCTGAGAATCTGGAGGATGTGGGCCTTAGGGAAAAGCAATTGGGAGATCTGAAAGCTCTTCAACAGGAAAAAGGAGATTGTTCCGAATACGCTGATCTTTTTGTCACTCTCTGTAGGGCAAAAAAGATCCCGGCCAGGGTCATCACAGGCTACACAGTACGATTCGACAAAATGCATCCAAAACACCACTGGGCTGAAGTTTATCTACAAAGGTACGGCTGGGTGCCCTTTGATCCAAGCTGGGGCGACGTCCAAAACACAGCGGCACGAGCCAGAGCATTCGAGACACTTGGTTCGCGTTACATTTACCTAAGTCATATACGCAACGACAAGATGCTGCATAACAAGCATTTCTATTTCTTTACGTATTGGGGTGATAGAGCAAGCCTGAAAGACTCAATCAAATTCAAGCCACTCATCCCTTCTAACAAAAGCCATTGATACTCAAACAGCCGAAAGAAACCGTGGACTCTTGCCGCGCAAGCAAAATCTTTTTCTGCGTTGCAGAAACACTTTGCAACAATTAGGCTCACTGCTATTATCAAGGTGGCGCTGTCATTCATCAGACAAAGAAAGGAACTTGACTATGGCTCGTTTCAACATTTTGCTCGAAAAACGGTGGTTCGTTTACATGTGCCTATTGCCTTTGATAAGTTCAGGTGCACGGGCACAGGATACGCTCCCCACACCAAAACCAGTTCCACACATGCAGGTCATACCGATGCCTTACCACCAAGTTTCGTTCCAGCATGATGGCATAGAGCTTACGCGATACCACTTCGGTCCGGACCTTCATCGACCCTTTCTATTTCCTGTAATTGGTCCATCGGGGCGCTCGCTCACACGCATGGGACACCCACACGATCCGGAGTCGCACAGCCACCATAACTCGGTGTGGATTTCTCACAACGATGTCGATGGAATAAGTTTCTGGAGCGACCGCGGCGGTGGGCAAATCCGTCACAAGCGAATCGTCAAGTTTGAAGATGGCCCCGAATCTGCATCAATCACAACAGCGAACGAGTGGATAACAGGCCAGGGCAAAGTCCTGCTGTTTGAAACGCGTAAGATGACAGCCTCGTCGTTGGACAACGATGAATGGCTGATGATAATTGACTTGGAATTCCAGGCCAAGGATACGACGGTAACACTCGGCAAAACACCGTTTGGGATGATAGGAGTGCGAATGGCCAAAACCATCGGCGTTAATGATGGCGGCGGAATGATTCGCAATTCCGAAGGAGGGATTAACGAAAAAGAGGTTTTCTGGAAGCGAGCCAAATGGGTGGACTATTCCGGCCCTATCACGGATGACAAATTGGAAGGTATCACCCTATTCGACCATCCGCAGAATCCCAACTTTCCCTCTTACTTTCACGTTCGAAATGACGGGTGGATGGGGGCGTCTCTGACATTCGATGGGCCAAGAAAGATAGAGCCCGCCAAGCCTTTGCGTCTTCGCTATGGACTATACGTTCATCGCGACGTGAGGGCAAAGAAAGCTATCGAAGCTGCGTGGAAGTGGTTTGCGGAAATTTGCCCGGCCAACTCGAGAGTTCAATCAACTGACAAATGAAGCGCAGTTCAACCGATTTGAATTTAGTTCCGTTTCTAAAAAGAAAATGCCACTTTTTGTCATTCCCGCGCAAGCGGGAATCCAGGCCTGATATTTTCTGGATTCCGGGTCAAGCCCGGAATGACAAGACGCAAAAGCGACGCTAACTTGCTTGAAACGGCATTATTCGCCGCTCGTTATCTCCAAATTGCCACGGACGATTGCCGTGCCATTGGTGATGGAAAGACCGCCCTTGTTCAAGATATTACCAGCAATTAGATTGTCGCTCCCGCCTCTTACCTGTATGGATGCTCCCACCTTGGCTACTTCTCGCCGTTCAATTACCGAGCAGCCGGTGACACGACACCGGACGGCATCGGTCAACGTGATGCCGCGAAACCTGAAATCCAAAACCTGGCAGCTCACAATCGCAACATCCTGGCTTGCCTTGACATCGATGGCACCGCCGGCCTGTGAGGTACCCTTGAAACTGTTTTCAATAATCGTGCTCGATAGTGTGACGCCGCTGCAGCGGTCAATGACAATGCCGTCAACAAGGCGTTTTTTCTTATGGTCGGGATTCCAGTCTATGCTATTGTTGCCGGCAACAATATTGGCACAATTCTCCAGCCAGAGACTATGTTCTGCGGCACTGTATATGGAGTTGCCGGATATCGTGACGCCCCGGCAGTCAGCCAGATGGATATTGTGGGTTTGGCTGCCGATCAGGTTCCCCGTTATGGTCAGAAGGCCCCCGACCTTGAGACTTTTTCCACCCAGGAATCGGATGTTGGCTCCGTTGGGGCTTGGCCTGGCCTGGATGGTATTGCCGACGATTGTCCCCTCTCTAAATGAGCTGCCATCCGGCCTCATATCTATCAGAATATCCGCTGAGCCCTCGTGCTCAACATCGTGATTATACTCGATATCATTACCAACGATCTGAAAGTTGCGCATTTCGCCGCCCAACAATCGGATACCGGCAATGGAGTTGTAGCTTATGTGACTGTCTGCGATGATTGCCTGATGCAGATTCACATGGTCGAAGTCGACCCCAACGTGCGTGTTGTGATAGATGTGACAGTGGTCGATTATCAGGTTGCGGTTACGCTGCACTAAATGGACTCCGATCTTGCAGCGTCGAATCAGCAGATTCGTTAAGATGGCCTGCATAGTCTTCTCCAGACGCAGGCCGACCGCTTCTGGGTGAGCACCCCGGATTTCCAAACCGCTGACCAGTGGCATACGCTGCCGCTCCCACACTTCGTCACGAACACTATCGGGATCGCCAGTTCCTTCGTGAGTGCCAATGAAATGAAATGCCGGGCCCGCTCCGGCCATAATGATAGACGCTGTACCGGTTCCTACCAGCGATGTTCTGCCGTGTGCATTCAAGTCCACGACTATGGCGCGGATGATACGATAGGTGCCTTTTGGAAAGTAGACAGCTCCCGCACCGGCCTTGACGGCTTTCTGAATTGCCGCAGTATCGTCTGCCTGGCCATCACCGACAGCTCCATGATGCTTCACGCTACACGCAGCACTGGCATCCAAAATCGTACTTGGCAAATCGCCCCGTGTGGACGGCATAACGGCGAATGCGGTGGTGGTTGAGAACAGAATCGCAATAAGAGGACTTTTGCACACCATCCTTGGACACTTCCTTTCTTCGCAGTGGACCGGCACCGTACGGCTAAACTCTTGGATAATTCCCCAGGTACTCGGTCTTGGGCAACTCGCCAACCAGCGGCATTGCGTATTCGATAAAGGCCTCGGTTATGCCGTTGCCTTCGGCGTTAATGAATTCGTCGGGCATGGGTTTAGTTTTCTCAGCCACACTGCTAAGCTCGGTGCGGAACAGCTCGACCGCGTAGTCGGCCCCATTGCCGATTCGTCTTATCGCCACCGAACCGTTATCGTGCTCCATTGCGAGCTTTACAGCCTCCTGGCCGCATCGGCGAGCCTCGTCGACGTCGACGCCAGATTGCAGGCCTGGAAAACTCCTCTGCAGGTAACCGAATGTGTCGGCCCGCACGCGGTTTGCCGTGAGCTTGGTCTTGACCTGCCCGGCCAAAAAGTCCGCGAGGGAGCCGGTGCCGGAGAGCTGTATATTGCCGTGGGCATCGGTCTCAGCCTGCTCGGCCAGTTTCTTGGCCCAGCGGATGCCGTCGACGTCCCGGAGTCCCTCACTGACCGTCACGACACATCGACCAAGTTTGGTCAGGACGCCATCGACATCGCCCACAAACTTGTCGATGGAAACGGGCCTTTCGGGAACATACACGAGGTGAGGACCGTCATCGTCCCTTTGCTTGCCCAGGGCAGTAGCGGCGGTGAGGAAGCCGGCGTCCCTGCCCATGATCACGTCGATTTTCACGCCCGGCAGCGCGCGGTTGTCCAGATCATCGCCCATCAGCGCGCAGGCCTCGAACTTCGCCGCGGTCCCATAGCCAGGGCAATGGTCGGTAACCAGAAGGTCGTTATCGACGGTCTTAGGGATATGAAAGGCCCGGATGTCGAAGTTGGCCTCATCAGCTACCGTATTGAGCATGTGGGCGGTATTGGCCGAGTCGTTGCCGCCGATGTAGAAGAAGTAGCGGATATTGCGCTTCTTGAAGACCTCGATGATCTTGGCACAATATTCGGAGTCGGGCTTGTCTCTGCTGGTGCCGAGGGCGGAAGACGGAGAGGCCGCGACTGACTCGAGCTTATCGGCCGAGAGATTCGTCAAATCGATGAACTCATCCCTTACGATTCCGGCAACGGCGTACAGCCCACCATAGATATTCTCGATCTCCGGATGTTTGTTAGCCTCTTCGATAACGCCCACTAAAGACGCATTTATCACAGCGGTCGGCCCACCCGACTGGGCAACTACTGCGTTCGCTTTCGGTGCTTCTGCCATTTCACATGCTCTCTATCAAAATCTCTTATGTTATCATCATGAAGGCTTCTGCAAGATTGCAGGTTAGGCATACCATCACGGAGAACGAGATTATAGCCAGCCAATTCAAAGACACAAGGATAATCAAAAATTGGCTTTGTTTGGCTTTGAATTGGGTTTGTTTTTTTGGACTGCGAAAGCGTCGTTTTTTCTGTAATCCTTTGTTATAAA
>DAOWID010000397.1 GCA_030641115.1 Planctomycetota bacterium
TAGAGGTACCTTGGCTCGATGGCAGACGAATACATATCACATTCAGACCATGAAATGGTTCTGCTTGTCCACGATTTAGTCGACTTAGCCCCGCCACAGTGGCAAAAATCTTGGTCTAATTATGACGGTTAAACCCCTCGCGAAAATCGGTGTTTAATAAAGGGAGAAGGCAAGTAGAGGTTTATATGCACAAATTGGTTTGTCCGGTGCCGGATGGGATGATAGTAGACCATATTAACCGTAACAGCCTTGATAATCGCAAGGTGAATCTGCGGGCGGCCACGCAAAAGCAGAATGTCTGGAACCGCAAGTTCATCAGAAAGAGAGGAAAAACACGTTACAACGGTATTCGGTGGGATAAAAACAGAGAGAAATGGCAAGTCCGCTTGACGATTAATGGACGGCGTAAGTCGTTTGGTTACTACGCTGACGAAATAGAAGCTGCAAAGGCGTATGACCGGATAGCTAAGGAATATCGCGGTGAGTATGCGTTTTTAAATTTCCCGAAGAAATGATTAAGGATTACTGATTGGTGATTATTCCTCTGTCCCAATCAAAGCCAATTTGAAAGGCAAAAAAAACCTGCTGGAAGGACAGGCGGCGAAACTGGGCGGCAACTAACGTCCCATAAGATATGTTATGTTTCACTCGGCTTATAGGACCTCAACGGCTTTTGTTTGGTTCCCGTGAAAAAGTTTTTCAAAAACCTCTTGACAAGAGCCAGGAAGGTCGATAAGATATGGGTCGTTACTACGACTCAGCCTTGCAGTTGGTCTTATCGACCAGTTTCGAGGCTGTTGTCGTTTTTAGACAACAACTTATTGACGACTATAAGTGCTTTGTCGGCTTACCTTGTCCATGCAAGGCACTTAACATTTTGAGAAGACAAAGGCGTTCTGTCAAGTCTTTTTTCTCGGAAATTCATTTTGAGCAGATTTTCTCCAAACGACCGATTTTTAGGATTTTGGTCAAAAAAATCTTCGCCAGGATCGTCCAGGCTGGACGTTCGTAAGTGGGTGAATAGTAAAGTACCGTTGTTTTCAAATTGACGTGCGATGTCACTATGTCGCTGCAAGTCTGAATCGATCCCCCTGATCTGGAGCTGAGCTGGCAGCTCGGACGGTTAGGCCGTGCGCTGCAGGTGATTTTACAGAGCCGGTGACTTTGTGCGTCCCGCAGTTTACAAAGCGGCGATTCTTTATTGCCACGTCTTGACTTATCTCAGGCCCCGCAACTTGCTTTGCCATTCTCTCGAATCAAGCTCGCACCATTCCTCTACAATCCTGCCACCTGCAATCCTGAATATATCGATCTGCGTAAGTTCGACCTTGCCAGGCCCCTTACTACGATATTTATTGAATGTCGTCACTTCGTTCCACGTTATCACTGTCTTTAATCGCACAGCCACCTTGTCACCCTCGGCGAAGATGTCCTCTATCTGATGTCGCAAAGTTGGGAATTTGTTGTGAATTATCCGACAGCCCAGCTCATAATCCGTCCACGTTGTCGGCTTGGACCCGCCTGAACCGTGCTGCACAAATTTCGGCGAATACAGTTTCGCCATCATTGCCCAGTCCCCTTCTTCGATAGCGAACAGAGCAACTTCGACAAGGCTCTTGTTCTTTTGCTCAGTTGTCATGGTCTCCGGCCTGGTCTTTGCATAGACAGCACCAAGCATGACCATAATGAGCAACACAATTCCGCTAATCTTTTTCATGTCACTATCCCTTCATAAATTCCAACGGCTTAATACAGAACGCTACTCTTGTATCGACACGCGGTATTCCACACTTCAAATCGAGAAAAAAAACCCACGTCCGAAAATATCTTTTCTGTCAAATTGAATCTGGAACTGAGCCGGTCCCCTGATCGCCCTGGGCCTGAGCTGCTCTGTGATCACCCTGGGCCTGAGCTGATCCTCAATCATACGTGACCTTCTCGCCTATGTCACTATCTCTCAAATCAGCCCCTATGTCACCACTTTGACGGAATGTTCGGTTTTGGACCTTTGCTCGGAAATTCGGCGCTCGAGGATAAGCCAGGACGGACGATTTCCGGTCGCTCCATAGTAAAGTACCCTCGATGAATTGACGATATGTCCGTGCCGATGAAAAAAGAATCACCCTGCAAGGCAAGCCCAGCAGCGCAGTTATGACTGGCTCGAGCGCAAAAGAAAAATCGTAGCCATTTTTTTCTTGCCTTGCCCTGGGTTTTTTGGTGGGTTCGGAATATGAACACCACGCAAGGTAAACAAAGTAACCGCAAACAAACTAAACAAGCCCGTTCGGATTCAACTTTGTGCCTTGCGTGGCGCACCAGAATTCGGCGGGCTTGTTTGCTATATGTCCCGATCCCCCAGGTAGACGGACAGGAAAGGAATCCCCCATGAAAAAGACAATGTTTGTGATTGCGATCATGGTCGGCAGTCGAGTTTGGGCGATAGCTCCGCTCGGACCGACCACGAGCACTATCGAAAAAGGCAAGAGTACACTGGCTTTTGAGTATGCTCATGGCAAAGCCGAGTACACCGGCAAGGTGTTAGGACTAAGGCTGAAAGCAAAAGCGAAAAGCAATGCCTTTTTCGGAAAATATGCCTATGGCGTTGCCGATGATTTTGAAGTCTTTGGACGGCTCGGCCTGGCCAGGCTACGTGGCGAAGATGTTGACAATGTTAGCGAAACGGCTGATTATGAATTTGCGTATGGCTTCGGAGCGAAAACCACGTTGGCAGCATCAGACAATCTCAGTTGGGGCTTATTGGGCCAAGTGACTTGGTGGCGTAGCGAAAGTACAGAGACGTTAGGAGCTGATTATTTAGACGAAATCGACAAGGGCTATACGATACAAGTCGCAACGGGGCCAGTTTTCAAGGCGAACATCATCGAATCTTTTTATGGCGGTCCGCTTTTGTATTTCACCAGAGGCGATGTCGATGTTAAGGGCCGAATAGTTGGTGTGCCTGTTAGCGCGGACGGTGACATTGAGCAAAAGTTGCAGCTCGGCGGCTATGTCGGTGCATGTTTGGACCTGGGCAAAAGCCTTGACGCAAACATCGAGTATCAATTCTCCGCGGATAACAAGGTATTTGGAGTCGGTTTGACTTATATCTTTTAACGGCACGTCTTGACGGTATGCCTGGACCTGGGCAGGCAGCCGTCAGACGATTCGGGATCTCAATTTGGGATCCTCGAGCGCAGCTTGTTCTGCGAGCTATGTCAGCAGGTCTCAAATCAAGCGAAATATGATTACCTTGACAAAAGGTCCGGTTTTGGGCCTTTTCTCGAAAATTCTTGCTTATGACATCGCGTCTAAGGGCCTAACTCACTTCGACCCATGCCAGAGTACCCTCTTTTTCAAACAAGAATTATGATCGGCCTGGGCCAGAGCTGAGCCTGGAGCGCAGATCGCCCTGCCGATGATCGCCGTGGACGTGGACCCCGTGCCGGAGCGGAGGGAGAGGAAAAGCGAGATACCAACACGGGGTTTTGATGTGCGCTGATTATATCGTCCGTGGTGATAGAGTCAAGAGTTTTTATGCTCACGGATAGTCCTGCTGATGATGTCCGCCGCCGGTCCGCCTGCCGGCAATCGCCCCTGGACGCTGGGGGCAATGGCCGCTGGACCCTGGGGGCAGTGCCCCTTTTCTCATTAGTCTTGATTGCATAATGAGTTATGTAAAGAGGGGCACTTCTAAGGGGCACTTCTAAGGGGCACTTCTAAGGGGCACTTCTAAGGGGCACTTTTAAGGGGCACTTTTCAACGCGGATATTTTTTTGAACTTGACAGCTATTGGAATTTCCGGTATTTTCAAATCATGGAGAAAATGGAAAAACCATATTTGCGCAGAGTACAAGAGCACGGAACCGGCAAGGAAATTCGCGTGCCGCCAGAAGTATGCGAAAAACTGGGGATAACGGACGGCGGCGTAGTAGAATTTGACCTTGACTTAGCCGATGATACTGTGGGATTGCAAAGAGCTGGCACTTCAAAGAACAAAGAACCTAAAGAGCAACCAAAGCCAGTCGAGCAACCAAAACCGATCAAGACCGGAAATCCCAAAGGTGTGATCCTCGATGAGCCTAATCCCAAAGGTACAATCCTCGATGAGGATGAGCTTGACGAGGAAGAAGACACCGAAGAAGATGATACGCTGCACATCGAGCGTTGTTACATCTGCGAATCGGATGACATTGACGTAAACAGCACTGGTTATTATTGCTTTTATTGCGATACTGAGTACAGCGTTCTGCCAAAGCTCAAGGTTTGTCCCGATTGCGGCTCGGACCGTCTTGACTTGTTGGACACTACGTTTGACACTCACTATTATTGTTGGGATTGCGATAAGAAGTTTGAAGTCACGTCCGAAGGCTATACAGTCTTAGAGACGAAAGTTTTTGAACGTAACCGTAAGCTCGGACAGATTAAACAAGCTAAACAGGCTGCGGCGGAGAAAGTGAAGCGGGCTTTCGCGGAGAAAGCGAAGCGGGCTTTGGCGGAGAAAGCGAAACAGGAAACCGATGGGGACGAAGACGAGGATAACATCCTCGATCAGTTTGTTCGCGGCTGCAACCGCGTATTAAGCGCCGTGTTCGGAGGTCAAGGCAGCTCACTTTCTTAACCGGAAAAATGAGCAAAAGTTTCCCACCACTTAGGGACCCCTCGGCGAAATTGTTGACAAAATCCGTCCCCATATTTGACAGGAATGGTCCGCGGAGCATCCAGGCAAGTGCCACCATCGAAACACTTGCGCAGCGCCTGCCGGTTGTGCCATTTTTCAGTCTTTTTCTCGCTTGTCTTTGCCATTATTTCAGCCTTTCGCAAAAATCCCCACAAGGCCCTACAAGGCACGATCTCTGTCCTGGCCGGTATCACTGGCCCTTTTGAGCTGGTTTTTCGGTGCTACGCTATGTCTTGTCCTTGCAATCGCTGTTCCCTGGCCTGGCTTAACCTACTCTGCGAGCAAATTCACGTTATCCAGGGCGTTGACCTGTTTTCGGCGGGCCGCCTGGTCCGTTTGGGCGTAGATCGCCGTGGTCACAGGGGACTTGTGCCCTGCCTGATCCTGGACGAAGCGCAGATCGTGGCCCACGTTGTAAAGTCTGGTCAAATACGTATGCCGCAAAACGTGCGGGTGAAGATGGGCGATACCCGCCCTGCTACCGATCCGCGTGACTTTGCTATAAACACTAACGTATTGAAGTTGTTTGCCGCGTTCGTTGATAAACAAATAATCAGCCGGTTTCGCTTTTTTCCGATACAGCTCGATGAACCGTCCGAGTTTTTTGCAAAACCGATCACTGATTTCGACTATGCGAATCACCTTTCGTTTGCCAGCACGGACAAAGACCACGTTCTTGCCGTGTGTCACTGGCAAGTCACTGAGTTTCAACTTGCACAATTCGTTTGCCCTTAGCCCCGTGTTCAAAAAAAGCATAACGAGCATTTCATCTATGATCGCCCTGCGTCTGTTTGTATGCCTGGCAATGTCGGCCTGGGCCTTGACGTAGGCAATTAACCGCTTTTGCTGCTGTTCTGTCAGATACTTTGCAGGCGATAGGCCCCCGCGTGTGGTTCCTGTTCTTGTCCCCATGATGTCACCTCTTTGTTATAGCAAACTCAAAAGCCCCAGCCTTCAGGGGCGAAACGCTGCTCTGTTATTACGATATAGAAGATCAAGGCTGTCGCCAAGATGACTACGATCCATTTCACTATTCGGCAGATTAACATTCGACTCTTTACCTGGCCCTGATTCTTGATCGCCTTGACCGTAGAGCCGGTCCTAATTCCCAAACTTATATGTTTTCGCCTTATGTCTTATAAGAAAAACAATACAACCCTTATCAATTCCGCGTCTGACTTACAACCTTTTTCGCAAAATATAGTAAGTTGCGGGCCTGCCGTCAATTCCGGCCCGAGCGCCGGTCTGATAGGGCCTGGAGCTGGACCGGCAACTCGGACCATCATGGACCCGTACTCCAGCTCATCTGCAGGGCTTGTTGACGATTCATTACAAGTGACACAATTTTACTTATGCTCTTTGGCACATAATTCCCAGGCCGCTCGGCGGAGCACATCGAATCTCACAAAAGCATTGTACCGGCACTCAAAAGCCTGGTGCGTCTTGTCACCACACAGCGCACAGTCCTTGCCGTCCGGTCCGACCTGCCGATGACAAGCAGACTCATACAACATCCATAAGGTTTTAGTCATGTTCACGGCTGTTTCTTCTCTCACTTCCAATTCATCCATCAGTTTATCTCCTGGTCTCGAATTTCCGCAGTTGACTCAGCTAATTTTTAATCATCGAAATTATCGACCGTCTTTTGCAGTTCTTTGCGTTGTCTCTCTTGTTTGTTCACAAGCCGCCGCCTTGCCGCCAAATTCGTTAAGCCATTCACTTGCTTGATTATCAGATCGTTTATGGTTCGTGGATCGAGCGCATCCAATTCCCACGATTCAACACCATATTCAGCAACAAGATAAGTTAACCGCACTTCGAATGGAATGGAAAGAAAAAATACAATGCTCTTCCTCATTTGCTCATAAATTTTCAGCGGAACAAAAAGCTTTCCTATCCGTTGACTTTCGTCTTCAA
>DAOWID010000059.1 GCA_030641115.1 Planctomycetota bacterium
AAAATCCGCGTTAATCTGCGAAACTTGTGCCTCCGGTATCCGTGGTTCAATTCTCTGCGTTCTCTGTGCCCTCTGTGGCCCCAAGAATCCGTGTTTATTCGTGTTAATTCGTGGTAAAATCACTGAAACTTGTCGTGAGCAATGTCGAAGGAGCCGAACGGATCCGTGTCTAATGACTTTTCGTGCCAATTAGTGTGAATTCGTGGTTAATCCTTTCTCCGTGTTCTCTGTGCCCTCTGTGGCCCCAAAAATCCGTGTTAATTCGTGTGAATTCGTGGCTATATCTGTCTGTGTTAATCAGTGTTAATCCGTGTCTGATACGAGATTTCCCTTGACACCCAACTTAGCATGTTGTATAATATATAACTATCGAATAGAAAGTGAGTACCGTGAAATAGAACTGAGGGAACCCAAGACCCCAAGACCACAATCCTCTTTTGAACAACCATAACTCGTGTGTCTTACGGGACTTAAAACATGTTTTGCATTTCGGTCATTCCTCTTTGGGATTTGTTTCAGCCGCAATGGCATGAGCCATCCTGTGGAGGTCCCCTGTCTTCCGTCTCCCGCCTGTTGTCTGGCGTCTGTTGCTGCCGCTCTACAATTGTCGAGAATCCTCTACAAATCGGCCCTTTTATGCAAAACAAACCCAATTTCCGAAACGCTCAAAT
The DNA here is from genome assembly GCA_030641115.1 of Planctomycetota bacterium. GTDB lineage: Bacteria > Planctomycetota > Phycisphaerae > Sedimentisphaerales > Anaerobacaceae > DAOWID01. The sequence continues at coordinate 672 of DAOWID010000059.1, forward strand.
GAACGGAACATCCTTTGCGAAAAGGGATTATGACAACGAACAACGAACAATCAACAACGAACGCTAGTCGAAACAAACCCAAACAAACCCAATTCAAACCCAAAACAAACCCAATTTCCGAAAAGCCTAAAATGAATGTAAACTCAATTGTGACAAAGGATTACGAAAATAATTGCCCCTGTGGAGCCCCGAAAAACAAACCCAATTCAAACCCAATTCCCCAAAAAGTCAAAATGAGCGCAACCTTCTTTACCACAAAGCCTTATCACAATAACCCCCTCCGGGGGGATAAATCCAATCTCAAGACGGCCCAATTTACAATTATGATGCTGTGGATGGCAATCTGTTCGACCGCCTGTTATTGCTGGTTTCCCACGGATGTGGGGTCGGTGCCGATGTATTCCGGGACAAGCTCCTTGATTTTTTGGACCATTTGGCTGTGGTTTTGCGTTTGCACAATAGCTATGAGATCATCTATACCGGCCCGAAGCCTGTCTCTATCCATCACGATGTTCTTCCAGATGCTGATTTTGGGATGTCCTGTGCGCTGCATGTCTTCGCCTTCTATTCGAAGCTCTTCAAACAGCTTTTCACCGGGTCTGGGATTCGTGAAGGTTATTTCAATATCTTCTCCGGGCCGGAAGCCGCTGAGCGTAATAAGCTCCTTAGCCAGGTCCACAATTTTTACCGGCTCACCCATATCGAGCACGAATATTTCCCCTCCTTTTCCCATTGTTGCCGCCTGCAGAACGAGCTGGCTTGCCTCCGGTATAGTCATAAAATAACGTTTCATCCTCGGATGTGTCACAGTTACCGGGCCGCCCTGAGCTATTTGCTTCTCAAAGATTGGCACCACTGAGCCGTCGGAGCCAAGCACATTGCCGAACCGCACGGTTACAAAGTGTGTTTTGCTGGTTCTGCCCAAATCTTGAATGTACATCTCTGCAATTCGCTTGGATGAGCCCATCATGCTCGTTGGATTAACGGCTTTGTCGGTGCTGATCATTACGAAATTGGCTGTGCCATAACGATCTGCGGCGTCTGCAACGACCTTCGTGCCCACAACATTGTTCTTGACAGCTTCTCCAGGGTTGAACTCCATCAAAGGTACGTGCTTGTGGGCAGCAGCGTGAATCACAACCTCTGGTTTGTACTTTTCGAAGATTTGTCCCACACGTGTACTGTCGGTAATGTTGCAAATAACTGCTTCAATGCAGACCGTGGGAAATTGGCTGCGCAATTCACGCTCGATGTAAAACAGCGGATTCTCAGCCTGCTCGACGAGTAAAAGCAGTTCGGGATCAAAGTTGCATAGCTGCCTGGACATCTCGGAACCAATGGAACCTCCGGCTCCCGTGACAAGGACCGTTTTATTCTTTGCAAAAGCTTCTATCAAGTCCAGGTTGAGCTGGACGGCTTCTCTGCCGAGCAGATCGTTAATATCGACGTCGCGAGTTTGAGAAACACGGAACTTGCCGGAGGCAATGTCGGTAATTGCCGGCACCGTCCGGAACCGAATTTTGGCACCCTCACACACCTGAATAACGCGTCTTAACTGCTGATGGGTCGCTGACGGTATAGCAATGGCAATTTCTTCGATATTGCGGTCCGTGCAGATTTTGGGCAGTTGCTCAACCGTGCCGACCACCGGTATCCCATGAATATTAATGCCTTGTTTGACGGGGTCGTCTTCGATAAAACCGATCACGTCGTATTGGGCAATTGGCATGCGGTGAATCTCTCGCAGCAGCGCCTCGCCGGCATTGCCTGCGCCGATTATGAGAAATCGCTTCAATCGGCCGCCTTCGACTGTACGAAATTCCTCATAGTAGAGGCGTATGACAATTCGCAACCCACCGAGTATCAAGACTGTGGCAAACATATCAGCTACACATACACCTTCGGCAGGTCTTTGCAGAGCTGGCGGCAGATGTGCGAGAATGGACTCGCTCTGCCCCACGGCATACCATGATACTACGATAATCAAAGTGCTGACAAGTGACGCCCGCAGTATCCCGAGAAGATCAGAGATCCCCACATAGCGCCACCAACCGCGGTGTTGCTTGAAAAGAGCGAATACCGGCAGCTTGACGGCGAGAGAAAACAGTAGCAAAGTAGGGTATAGATCTACGAACCAGGTTCGTTTGAACTGCATATTCTGTACTACTAGAAAGGAAAGCATCAAAGAGGCAGCGAACGCAATTATATGAGCAAGCACAATTAGCGGCTTGCGAAACGTCAGCAGCGCACTGGCAGGGGACTCTGAGAGTCCTGATACGTTCTGATTCTCGTCGACTGTCTGCGGATTCGTATTTGAATCAGGCATATTTTCCAGGCACCATAATTTCGGTCACACTCTTGCGCAACATTATATATAACAAAGGCTTAGAGGAATGTCAAGAAACCGTTACTGCACAATTGGGATCGCCCCCGAACATCGTTTGGCTCGTACACTGTCTCAGCTTCGCTGTGCACTTTCTTCTGCTTGGCATACCATAGGAAAGCTCGTTTTTGTCATTGTCCTGAAGACGATGAATCCGGCTTTGCCTCCGGCTCCGACTGTGTTTCCGTTTCCGATTCTGATTCCGGCTCCGTTTCTTCAGGCTCGGGTACGGGTGTGGCCGATTCGGCTTTTGCCTCTTCGGAATACGTATAGACGTCATCCAGAGCCGTGTTGTCCACTCTATTACGCATAAGTGAATAGATTATAGTATTCGCTGAGAAATAATAACTTATTATGAAAGAGACTACTAATCCGACAACAGCCAGCACGCATAAGTATACCAGAAAAGCCGCCACTAATTCTGTCCAATTACCTGGTGCCGATCCTGACGAACTGAGCAGGTCCGCGAAGGCTGGTGTCGGCCAGATCGCTGCGAGCTTCTTGTTGTCACCCAAGATGCCAAACTGCAAAGACCGGTGGGTAACCCAGAGCAACAAGAAGGCGAAAAATCGTACAAACACGTAACAAATTGCCCCATAAACTGCGGCTAAGGCGGAATAAAAAAGCATCCGCCACGGCCTTGCATATACATAACTGAAAGAGCGGCTTATCGCGTCAAAGCAGTCTGAATTGTCATAGGCAACAGCAGGGAACATAAGGTTGAATCCCGCGACTGCTCCTATCAAGACTACCGATATCAACGCGGCAGCAATCAAAGCCAACGGCATAAAGATGCCTATCAGCAGCTCACCAACCCTTGGAATGTTGCCTATAAGTCCGAGAACAAAGACGAACAGGCCCATGAAGGCAATTATGCCCATCGGTGCCAACGGTGCCGTGAAGAAACTCGTGAATTTTCTTGTGCTGAAGCGCAGTGCTTCGATTAGCCCGGGCTTTTCACCCCGTGCGAATTGTAGCGCAGCAATCCTGCAGATGGCTCCGCCAGCGATGCAAATCACGCCAAGTTTTACCACAACAAAAATGATGCAGTAAATGGGATGGTCTTTGAAGGTCCCTCCGACAATTTCAGCATACTGAGTAATGTTGGCGGAAACACCTCGAAAGTCGAGAGCACATAACGATACTAGCGCACAGTGGAGGTGTTTTGCGGCGGCATGCCAAATTCCGGAAAATATGCCGCTTTCACCTTGTGAACTATATGCGACACTGACTATGAGGTCCATAATCCGGCCGGCCGAGCATATGATGGCCACCGCCAAAAGCGCAATTATTAGCTTGCTTGGCTGGATGGCCAGGCGGAACGTTTGAAATATTCTCGGAAAGAGACAACTCTCGAATAATTGTGGGGCCTCTTTTTCGTTACCCATTTTACTTCCTTTCAAAAGGTTAGGTTTGCGAATGGTTTCGCAAAGAACAGAATCAGTATAATAGCTTATTTGCAGTCGGCTTCAACAAATTTCGCAATATTTTGTTTTCAAATATTCCCCGCTCAGCGGTGGTCAGAGGGGATATCGGAAGAGCTATTGGGCGGCTCGCCGGATTCTGGTGATTGTGGTTCGCAGATTATCTTATATTCGGCATCCAGCCACGCACCCAAATCCAGCAGCTTGCATCGCCGCGAGCAAAACGGAAAGAATTTTGCCTCTTCGGGTCGTTCTTGTGGTAATAATCTAACGACTTTGTGACAGACTGGACACCTGCGTTTCATGCTAACATGCCGATTACTCCTGCTCAGTTGCAGGGCCCTGTTCCAACATTCGGGCATACTCAACGCGGTATCTCGCCCACGGATTAGCCTCAAGCCGAGCCTTTGGTATTCGTTTACCGGTACCTTCGCAAATCCCGTAAGTTCCCTTCTCGATGCGCTCCAACGCGTCGTCCGTTTCTTTCAGAAGCTGCCTTTCGCTATCCATCAACCCCAAAACGAATTCCTGCTCGTAGTTATCTGTTCCGAGGTCGGCCATATGGATTGGCATGCTCGAAAGGTCTCCGCTGGCGTCCAGCCGAGATTTCTTCAGAGCTTCGTCCTCAATTTCAGTTACATTCCTTAGAATCTCCCTGCGCTTTGCCAGCAACATCTGCTCGAAGTGCTTAATATCGGCAGGGCTCAAATGGCCTTTCTTGGTCCCACGTGAGCTTGCCTTTTTCTTGGAAGTCTTTTTACGCTTCTGTGCCACTTTTTTGTCCGCCTTAATGCTACTGGACCCAACTGTCAACTCTTCACCAAACCTTAAATTATAACCTATGATGCATGTCCTGCATAGTATTTATTTTTCTCCCAGGCTGGCGAGCTCGATCGGTAAAGTCGGCGCAGTCTGACCATCCAAGCCGCGACACATTGATAGCCCTAAGCCCTTCTCACATAAGCACTTACGGAAGGCATTCCTGAGATCACTTCGGCTGGCAGCCATCCGGTTTGTTGTCGATTTGCCTGATGTCTTTTGCAAATTTGCCCAATGGGATAAAAAACTTCTCTTGTCCGACATTGCCCGCAAATACCCGCACACCGAAGACTTTTTCGATTTGCTCGGGCGAAAATACATCTTTAGTTTTGCCGACGTGGTAATTACTGCGGGCTTGGGTGGCATTTTGCGACTGCGGCGCAGCGTGAGAAAGCTCAGTCCCTCCAAGAAGTAGAGTCACATCGCAGTACTGTGCCGCCAAGTTGATATCGTGTGTCACAGCTACGATTGTTTTACCTTTTTCGACCTGTGCGGCTTTGAGCAAATCATATATGCCGACTTGATGTTTCAAATCCAGAAAGCTCGTCGGCTCATCCAGAAGCAGAATAGGCGTATTTTGGGCAAGCGCCCTTGCAATAAAGACTCGTTGCCGCTCGCCTCCACTCAGGGTACCCAACGATCGCGGAGCAAACTGAGCTGTGTCGGTTGCCTTGAGTGCTTCATCAACTATCTCTCTGTCCGTTTTGCTCTCAAATCCGAACGTACCCCAATACGGCGTCCTTGCCATTGACACTACTTCTGTGACGGTAAAGTCGAACACTGGCACAAATTCCTGGCGAACGACGGCAATTATTTGCGCAAGCTCCTTGACCGAATACGATTCTATACGTGCCGCATCGATTCTTATAGAACCGGCTTCCGGCCTAAGAAGGCCGCAAAGCAGATTTAGCAAGGTGGTTTTGCCAGCGCCGTTTGGCCCCACTATTGCCAGGAACGTACCCGCCTTTACCTCGAAGCTGATGTCTTTCAGAATCTCGCTTTGGGGTGTATAGCCAAAACTTAAATGTTCAACCTCTATAATACCGCTCATTTTAGCCAACTGACTTTCCTGCTGTATTTAACTAACAAA
>DAOWID010000420.1 GCA_030641115.1 Planctomycetota bacterium
ATCCCTCGGCCGGAGACGGAATTGCTCGTCAAAAGAGCCATCGAATTTTTGCGAACGCGAACCGGCAGTCAATTCGTTTGCGATTTGTGCACCGGCTGTGGGTGTATCGCCGTGGCAATTGGCAAGAACTTCCCTGCTGCACGGATCATCGCAACGGATATCTCCGACGCAGCTCTGAATATTGCAGCCAAAAACGTCGAAAAGCACCAGCTACAAGATCGAATTGAGCTTTTGCGAGGGGATCTGTTTGACCCTATTGTACCGCAATTGGACGTAGATAAACTTGTCCCCGACTCCGATCGGGGATTGGATTTGATTGTTTGCAATCCCCCTTACGTGAGTGCAACTGAATATCAAGCCCTTGAGAAGAATGTGCAAGACTACGAGCCAAAGTCAGCCTTGCTTGCAGGAGCCGATGGGCTGAATGTCTACCGCAGGATCATCGAACAGGCGGACCAGTTTCTCAAAGACGATGCTGCATTGATGCTGGAAATCGGCTATGCTCAAGGCGGAGCTATTAAGGAGCTGCTTGAGCAAACCGGCGCTTTTGTTGAAATCAAAATCGAGAAGGACTTGCACGACAACGATCGAATCGCAATCGCAAAGAAGATGTCACTGTGATTCAGACGAAGAATTGTCTTCTTTGCCGCGTTTCGCCTGCTGGCGTAATTATAGGTTATGTCAAGGCAGCCTGTGCCATTTTCGCAAAGAAGATGGCATCAAGATGCAGGAAAGGGTTTTTATCGGATGTTTTGACAAAAAACGCAAATTTTTTTGCATGCGCTAAGATTCTATTATTATTATAGTTACGAGAAAAAGCCGAAGCAGAAAACACTTTTTCGGCGAAAATTATCGGAATGATACTTGCATTCTGCAGCAGTTTCGTGTATCCTGCGCAAAAATAATAACGTTGTTTGTTTATGGAGGAGCAAGCCATGACAAAGAGCAAGGCTGCTATCACGTTGGTTGGGGCGGTATTACTCAGCGGTGCGGCCCAGGCAAATCTGGTTGATATCTGCGATGCAGTTTCTACGCAGTCCCAGAGTATTGCCATTGTCTCACAGGGCAGTTCTACAGGTGCTTTTGCTGAGCTGACAATGAGCGCCGAATCGAACTCGACATTTACCATTATTACTACCAATGAAAGTGATATTATCTGGACGGGGTACATCGTGGAACTCGACCGGACAGGTGCTGCCACTTTCGTTGAAGGGACCGCCGGGAGCACGAGATTTGGGACGATAGAGTATCCTGACCTGTGGACGATCGAGTTCTGGGCGCCAGAGGACGTGCCGCCGGGGGATGTCGTCACGCTGCAGTTCGACGTGAGTCTGCCCGACTCAGCGCCGCACACCTTTACCGTGACGCACACCGCGATACCTGAGCCGGCAACTGCAATCCTGCTTGGTTTGGGTGCTGTGGTTTTGCTGGCAAGGCGAAAAAGGTAGTGCGGACAGTTGTCTGGCCAGAATCGTAAGGATCAACGGCACATGTGACGGTCGTGTTGCGCGATTCCAGCAAGAAGCAGCTAATAAGAGATGAGGGTGGTAATCTTGTAGCCGGTTAGTTTCTGCCTGCCGGCCAACTCACAAAGCTCAATCAGGAATGCTATACCCACAACGTGTCCGCCTATTTTCTCGATGAGTTTGCAGGCTGCCATCATTGTCCCGCCGGTCGCCAACAAATCGTCAACCATCAAAACCTTTGCTGCCTTACATACAGCGTCGTGATGGACCTCTAACGTGTCAGTGCCATATTCGAGCTCGTAGCTGACGCTTTCGGTCTTATAAGGCAGTTTGCCTTTCTTGCGTATGGGCACGAAGCCGGCGCCGATCTTCATGGCAACGGCTGCGCCAAATATGAATCCTCTGGCCTCCACAGCAGCGACATATTCGACACCTGCCTGTCGGAAACCGACGCTTAAGGCGTCGACCGCTGCTGAAAATGCCTTAGCGTCAGCTAATAGTGGCGTGATATCGCGAAACAAGATTCCCTTTTTCGGCCAGTCAGGTATGCTGCGAATGTGCTTTTCCAGGTCAATCCCTTTGTTCGTCATTTATTTGCCTTCCTTGGTAACGGATAAGCTATTCGGTTCGTCTTGACTATTGTTACAATATTGGCCGTGCAAGGCAAGTTTTACTGACTTATTGTTACGTGCTACTCTTCAGTCATAAATTCATAGAGCTTGGTAAGCGCATCGCGTCGAAGTTGGCGAATCCTTTCCCGTGTCAGGCCCAATTCTCGGCCGATTTCTTTGAGCGTCATTGGCTTGTTCCCATCCAGGCCGTAATGCAATCTCAAGATGTTAGCCTCCCGCGGGTCGATCTTATCGAGCAATCTCACGGCCTTTGCTTTTTCTTCGTCCACAACCAGTGCATCTTCGGGCTTACCGGTACTCGGGTCCTCCAAAGTCGCTTCGAGCATCTGGCTTTCGTCCGAATCATCGCTGCTCAATGTATCCCTTACAGAGCTTAGCATCTCGACGATCCTATGGATGGTTTTTGCCTTTCGCAACGGCAGGTGCATTATATCTGCCATCTCTTCGACGCTCAGTGTTCTGCCAAATCTGCTTTCCAGCTCACCGGCGGCATGCCGCCACTGATTTATCAACGCAACCATGTAAGTTGGAATATGGATGGGCTGAACGTTCTCAAGCAGGGCTCGCTTAATACTTTGCTTTATCCACCATGCTGCATACGTACTAAAGCGAGTGCCATAGTCAGGGTCAAAGTAGTCAACGGCCTTTATGAGTCCGAGATTACCCTCCTCGATCAGGTCACCGAGACTCATCCCGCGGCCGCCATACTTTTTTGCAATGTTAACTACGAGCCTGAGATTGCTTCGCACGAGCTGGTCTCTGGCCCAGGGGTCGTTTTGCTCAACGATGCGTGTGCCTAAGGAGTACTCCTCTTCCCACGTTAGCAAAGACGTTTCATCGATTTCTTTAAGGTATTCTTTTATGGTGGCATCAAATACTATAAGTCCCTCCCGCCCAGCCAAAAGATCTTTCGACTTTGGCCATAAGGGCAGATTAAACCTTGCCCTGGCTTCCTACGGGCCGATTGTTTGTTCCCCACGTGCAAATCTATTTGAGGTATCGGTCAAATATGCGAGTCGGTTTAGCAGGCCAAAGTAAAATCCGCCGGAGGTGGCTGCATCGGACCGTTGCGGGCACAATCGAGTTGTAGCTTCACCCGGTCGGGGTCCGATTTACTGGGATTTGATATTCTCGCCTACCGAGAAGCGTGAGCGTTTTTATCTGACGTCTGTGCTGTGGTGCGCAAAAACAACGGGGGCCTATACCGAGTTGAACGGTATAGGCCCCGGATTGGTGCAAAACAGTCGGCTAACTAAGCGGCTTTCGCCGACGCTCTACTGCTACGGCCACAGCAGCACGTCAAGCCAGGAACCGGCCAAAACGGCAAAGTCCATGAAGTTGACCGCCCTGGAGCCTTCCGTCTCGGCCTCATACAGCTCAGCCGGCGACGGCACCGGAACGTGGAACTGCCCGTCGCCAGGCGTCCCATCAGCCACGTACGCTATCTCGGCTTGCGTCAATGCCCGGCTGTAAATGCGGAAATCATCGATCAGACCGCTGTAGAACGCATCACCAGCGTACTGCGACCTACCAAGCCAGTTGTTGGTGGTCACGCCGAGATCACTCGGGCTGAGGGTCGCCTCGGTGTTCTGAGCAACGACCACAGCGTCGAGATACAGTGTAATTGTGTCGCCGTCCACGTCGATAGTCACAGCCACATGGTGCCATCCACTGGCCAGGGCGCTAGGTGCAGTGGCTATCTGTTCTGTGGCCCCGCCACCCGCAGTAGTAATACCGAAGCGCATCGGGCCGGCCGTGCCCATCCGCGGTGTGAGAAACATGTAGAACGTCGTGTCGCTGCCGAAATCAAAGATACGCTGCCATGCGCCGCCAGCGTTCGAGAAGTTCACCCACGTCGCGAATGTGGAGTTGGTCAGTGAATTGATGACTGAGCCGATGGGTAGCTCCACATAATCGTTGCCGCCGTCGAACTCAAGCGCATCGCCATCATACCCAGCCACCCACTGCGGGCCGCCGTGGAGGGCGCCGTTGTTATTATTGGCGGAAGAATCAACGGCGGCAGTGCCGGAACCATCATCCAGCTTCCAGTGCCCAACAAGACTGGCCGTGCCCGGATTTGTGGTAGCAATGACCTCATCCTCAACAAGCCAGTCACTGGCCATTATTTCAACGTCTGGATAGTCAACCACGCAGTTGTTGTTGAAATCGCCTGCAGGTTTTACAAGATCAGGGAAGCACCTGGGCTGGTACAGCCTGATGTCATCAATGTACAACATACCTGTACCGCCAAGCTTCGGAGCGTTTCTGTCGCCAATACCTATATACATCTTCTTGATGCTCTGAAGATTCACGCCGGCATCACTGACCGCTTTGAGGTCAATATTCCACTCCTGATACATGTCTGAGAGAACCACATCGGGATCGGGGTGGTTCACTACCTTACTCTTGCCGGTACTATCTTCCACAACCACATACAACTGCTCAGCAATGTTGCTGGCTATACCAATATCCTGCGACTGCCACTGGCCCGTAACGGAACCAGTGGTGGTTACGTCAGAGAATTCGGCTACGCACGTTACATTAACGTTATGGCTGGTCAGTGCCAAGCCTACGTAGACATCCGCAGCCATAGGGACGTCCTGCGTGTCAACGGTCTCCCACGTGGCCCCGTCAGTTGAATGCTCGCCCGTGAGCGTGTTCGCACTACGGGTCAATCTAACCCAATGTGGCGCTGTGATTCCAGTCTGGGACGTGCTGAAGCTAAGACCTCCTTTCACGGTGCGGCCCTCGAAGAGAACTCCGTTGCCGGGTGTCATAACCACCATGGCATGCGCAGAGTTCGGGTCGAGTGTGTCGCGGATCATCACGCCGGCCTTGGCCGAGCCATTCGTATTGCCAACGCTGAGTACCTGCGCTACAATAGTACCAACGCCCGACAGCCGCTTATAACCATAGTGGAACTCATCATGGTAGTTGCCCGCGCCGGCACCTGGAAAATCTGGCACATCCCAGATATCCGCGCCAGCGGCAGTCATCGTATAAATGCCTGTCACAGCATCATAGCTGAAGCTGCCAACAGATGCCGGCACGCCCCTGAACCACAGCGTCAATGCCTTAACATCGTGCCTGGTCCAATCCTGCGGCGGGTCAAATGTCCGCTCGGTCTCTGAATAAAGGGCTTTGCCGGTCGAGCCGTTGTTGAGGTACTCCATCGGCATCGACTGCTGGCCATCGTGAACGATGGTCTGCTCAGCATAAGGCTCCGAAAGGTAACCTACAGTAGAACCGGTGCCGTTACCGCCGTAGGCCGCAACGCCACAGCTAACATCACCAGAGTGACCCCATCCATCCGGCCATATATAGAATATCCTGTTGCAGTAGTCGTCGTAGGACTCAAAATCGTCTACGATAAGATAGTCTGCCACCGTGAAGCTCCAGACTCTGCCTTCGCTGGTAGTCGCGTCGGTATTGAACTCATCGATCCGCCAGTAGTAAGTCCGGCCGAATTCAAGAGCTTCGGGTGGGGTATAGCTGTTAGGATCTATCCTACCCCGATATACGCCCGTCGTTGTCGTATCAGCATCCTCTACAGCGTCTCTATCGGTGTCGAGGTACACATCGTGCTTAGCTGCCTTATCGCCCGGCGACCACGTAAGGGAACTCGCCCCTTCGATGTCAGGTGTTGAGCCATCAAGCGGACTCGGGTTCCACGCAAGTAACGGATCGCCTCTCATAGTCTTCGGAATCTCGGCCTGTGACAGTGCATAGCTGTAAATGCGGAAATCATCAAGGCTGCCGTTGAAGTACGCATCAGCAGGCCACTGCGACCTACCGAGCCAATTGTTCGTGGTATTGCCGAGATCGCTCGGAGTCAGGTTAGTGGAGCCCGTGGCGAGGACTGCGCCGTCAAGGTACAGGGTTATGGTGCTCACGTTAATCGTCACGGCCACATGGTGCCACCCACTGGGCAGCGTGCTGGGTGCGGTTGCCAGCTGTTCTGGGGCCCCGCCACCCCCAATAGTAATACCGAAACGCATCTCGCCAGCCGTGCCCAGGCGGGGTGTGAGAAACATGTAAACCGTCGTGTTGTTGCCGAAATCAAAGATGCGCTGCCAAGCACCACCACGATTAGAGAAATTCACCCATGTCGTGAAGGTGGAGCTCTCGAGCGAACCGATAAGCGAACCGATGGGCAGCTCCACATAGTCGTCTTCACCGTCGAACTTCAGTGCATCGCCGTCAAACCCAGCCACCCACTGTGGATCACCACGGAGCGTGCCATGGAGTTCATGGCCGGACCAATCAAAGGCAGTGGTGCCTCGGCCCTCATCAAACTTCCACCACCCGACAAGATTAGGGTCAGATATCGTTATATCCGATATCGTTCTGAAGCTCCAAACATCGCCTGTGTATTTTGTCGTCAAGTTGGACTCGACCTCATCGATCCGCCAGTAGTAAGTAGTGCCCTTTGCAAGGGTACCGGGATCATAGGTTGCCTCCGGCTGGTTCCCTTTGGATGTGCCGCCGGTGCCGTTGGTTACCTCAGTCTCATCAGTACCGAAGTAGACATCGTGCGAAGCGGCAGTGGAACCTGCGGTCCAGCTAAGGTCCGCATCGATGGGCACATATCTGGCGCCGTCAGGGGGATCCGGATTGTAGGCGGCTAAGGGTGCAGCCATGAAGCTCCAGACATCACCTGTGTTTATTGTAGTACCGTCGGCCTCAACTTCGTCGATCCGCCAGTAGTAAATGACGCCCGGAATAAGAGGTTCAAGATGGTAATACATGGTATAGGCTAAGAGCTGGCGGCCTCTATACTCAGCCGCGCCGGGCGTCGGATTAGTGCCAAAGTAGATATCGTGCCACTGCGCAGTATCTCCTGCCTTCCACTGAACCAGCGGCGAGAGCACACCTGTGGCACCATCAGACGGAGTAGGGGTGTGGGCTTTCCTTACCCTTCCTAACTTGAAGTTGCTCATAATGTCCGCCGGGCTGAGTACCCCATCGTGGATTCGCACTTCTGCGATGGAGCCGGTGAAACTCAATGCAGCCTCCACACCCGCACCGGTACCGTCTGCCTGAGCCGCTACCCTAATAGGAGTGCCGCCGTGCGTGTTCAGACTAACCGGATCCCTGACGCTCTCTTGCACGCCGTTGACATAGACGCGAGCGGCGGTGCCGTCATACGTGTAGACGAGGTGCCACCAGGTGTTGGCAGCGGGGGTGGGCGAGTGAGCCCCCCACCAACCCATGTCGGGCGCGTCCCAGTGCCCGACAGCGCCCCAGGTAGTGTGATTGCCGTAGTTAAAGGACATGTTGGTGCCGGCCGGGCCGCCACGGTGAGCCCAAGAGACTGTCGTTTCTTCGCTCGGGATGTCGGGATTGTAGGCCCACACCTCGATGGTGCGCGTGCCTGCGCCCTCGATGCCCGGCGTGGATGCCGGCCCATCGAACCAGCTAGCCCCGTCGAACGTTACGCATGTCATGCCGGCAATGCTCTCAACAACGGGGGTACCTTGTGGCGTAAAGTCCCCAAGCGTTCCACGGTTAGGCCAGGCTGTCGTTACTTCGCCATACGCCAGATCCTCGGCCCTTAAGTCAACCAGCAGTCTTTCGGCAACGATCACGTCTGCTTGGGCAACATTGCCCAGTAGACACATCGCCAAAACAAAAGAAATCAAACAAATCAATTTCTTGCACATGATGTTCCTCCTTCAAAAAACAAGTTACCATGACCGTGCTTTGGCCACATACCCAAACACATGTTGTTTCCGACAAGTATCCAGAGTTTAGCAGTACCTACATTTATTTGGCGTAATATGAACTCCAAGTTGAGTCGTAAAGAAGCGGCTTGCGAGATACAGAGCTTATATCACAGATCTGCAACCTCCTACCGTACGACTCCTCCTTCTTTTTATGAGAATGAGTTCTGCAAATCTCAACTATATCTATTTATACCAAATTAGCCATCCCTTTATCAAGAAAAAAACTTGAAAAAGGCCATTGATTAGTGTCCGGCAAATCGTGATTTGTGGCCCAATACCCAATATTTTCAGCGCCACCGCGTCACTGAGCACTTTTTCCTTCATTAGATACCCAGGTGCTATTGCTTCTGAACTCTCGCTCGGGTATTGCCCTTCATAGGGCCGAAGCCTTTGGGGATGGCTGCACAGCGGTCGGCAGCCGTTTGTATGGCGAAGATTTCTTATGCTTCCTATGATAGCGAGTTCGGCTGGGGTAGATTTTGGCTGCTTGACATATCAAGCCTTTGGTGGGGCGACGAATAATTACTGCCCCGTGATTCTCACCACCGCTAAGATAGCCAAGAGACCGAGCAGCAGCAATGCAGCTCGGAATATGCGCATAAGTTGTGTCCTCGGCTGCACAAGCCGCCATACAAAGGCCCAAACTGCTGCAACGAGCCCTATGCGTAAAACAAAAGATATTAAGTCTCGAAGCATAACAGCATTATAACCTATTTCGCCACGGCATGTCAAGCGCAAAATACCTATTTTAACATCACGGTTGTGCTGGCAAAGTACCGATAACAACGTGGCCTGTAGCTATGGTAATGTACGTGGAGCCACATCAGGCCTTGGCATTTGACGTTGTGCAGACCAAGCAAGGGACGTTTTCAGCCTGTAGGAACTCGGGGCACAATGGATGAACTGAAGAATGACGCAGCGGACAGAAGCTTGGAGCCGAAACGTCCTCACGGGTTTGGCTCGTGGGTATCGAAGTCGAGCAACCACGATTTCAATACTGATAACCTGGGTCCTTGCGCTATTGTTGCCGGAGCCTTTAATTAGAAGCAGTTTTTTTCGGTCAACAATATGACGCTTTTTTTGTGAATAAAGTTAAAGTAATTCAGAAGGATAAGCCGAGTAGAATCCGGTAATGTTTGAGGTTTAACTGTTTCTAATGTTTTATTAGGAGAGCTAACGATGCACTTTTTGGAAGAAGCAAAGAAATGGCTGGGCGAGTTTACTGAAATTATTTTGTTGTTGATCGCTCTTGGGGTTGGATGTGAGATCCTTTTCGGCAGGGCACTTCCTTTCTTTACCCGGGTCGGAGCAGCAGAAGAAGGGATCGTCTACAACCTCACCCAATTGCTTAATACCCTGGGCGAAAATGGGTTCGTTGGCCTGATCGCTCTGGGCATTATTGTGTGGCTGTTTTACAGAAAGAGGCCGGTTACGCAACAGGGCTAATACCCGTTACTGATCTACACAGCTCGCGCAGCTTAACGCGCGCCGTTAGGCAGGCCGTCACGTAGTGGGTGTGCTCGGATTGTAGGGACGGGGCTACTTCGTTAATCGTCCCGTCCCTGTGCGACTATTGGCAATACGTGGCGGAGTTAAGAGTTGGCGCAATTTGGTCAGATGGTAGCGGGCTCGTAGTGAGCAGCGTAGCGGGGCGGCCGATAGCAATTGCAGGATACCTGTCGGTACGATCAACCTATCGTGGCTTCCAAATACAAACGGATGGCAGTCTGATATAGCAAGCCATGCGGACTGGCTGCGGCAAACCTGCCAGACCCTGAACGTTGAACAAACGGAATGTGGTCTTATTGGACAGCTGCAGTTTGCTTGGTTTGCTTTTTTTATTTCGTCGCAAGAGTCTCGCCATATTCCACTACGCAACGGGCGTTGAACGTTCCTGACAGGGCCAGACTCTGTGGATTTCCCAACTATAGTAGTCTGTGACTATTGATTTTATAGTTCAGAACCTGCGGTAAACTTGTCCTCGTGAAAACGGGGAACCGCAGGCTAAATATTTAGCCCCACGCCTGCCCTGAGC
>DAOWID010000184.1 GCA_030641115.1 Planctomycetota bacterium
ATGATCAATATGACATTGTTAAAGAAGAACGCCTGCCTTTAGCACACAATAAGGCAGCGAGAACTTGTGACTGTCGAGTAGCGTATTTCTTGCATATTTTGCGGTGGTGGGCTAAAAAAAATGTAACGAGGGCGTCATTTCTGGACTATATAGGGTGAGCTAAAAGTATGGATGACAAGGCTGGTTCTGCTCAACTAATCAGGCAAGCCCAACTCGGCAACAAGCGAAGTATGAGTGAACTTGCCGAGGTGGTGCAGGGGAGAGCCTTTGTATATATTTACCGCCTTACGTTAAACCACGATTTAGCTGAAGACCTTTTGCAGGAAACCCTGTTAAAGATGGTCGAGTCTCTAAAGGACTTGGAACGTCCCGAGAGGTTCTTGTTTTTGGTTGTTCCGGACGGCCATGGGGCAGAGGTTCAGCACTATTTCAGAGATCAGAAGCAAAGACAGATGGTGCGAATGTGACCTATGAGAAATTCATATACCTCTTGCTTCTGTTGTGTTTTGTTCTGGTTTGCTTTGTCGTTGCCCTTTATACCGAGTAGCACAAGAGGATTCTGTTTCTTTCTGGATTTGTACTGGGGCGGCGGTACGTCCAATAATTCAGGCGCCAGCGGAAGCGTGCTCGGTTTGTCTGCAACCTTGAGTAAGGTCTTGCCTTTGTTTGCCGGCTTCTTAGTGGCAGTGGACCTTGCTGGGCAGGTTGTAGAATACCTAAGTTGCCCAGATGCCCCAGTATTCGCGTTCTCTGAGGCGGTTTTTTGTTGACAGGTAAGGTATTTATCTGTAGTATGTTAGTTCCAGGGACGAATATATATAACGGCTGCAGATTTATGGCCACGGTGAGGAGCAAAAAGAAATTACGGATTTCGCTGATTAAACGGGTTTTTCGGAGATAGTTCCATGTTTAACGGAAAGACCGCCACAGCAATCTTGGCAATAGGACTTATTGTGATTGGCGTTGGTTTTGGCCAGACCCTCGAAGATAACTGGAATGACTTTCTGCATTATATAAAGATCGGCCGATTCGATTTGGCCAAAGGATATGCGCAGGTTGTCCTACAGAGCAATCCCGATCCGGTGGAGCTGTTTGCTCTAAGTCAGGAGAATCGCGAGGGTTACGAGATTCTGCTCCGTGTCCACGAAGCTGCGCCTGACGCCGAGCTGGCTGAGTTGAGCCAAAAAGTGCTCAATATTATCGATCAAGGCAGGTTTATGCGCCGGTCCGCCCCAAAGATAATCGTAGAGGAGATAAAAAGGCTAAGCAGTACCGCCCGTGGCCGACTTATCGGGGTGAAACGGCTGAAAGATGCAGGCGAATATGCAATCCCGTACATGCTTGACGCGATGGCCGACCGCTCGCGCCGAGATGAGCTGCCGAACATTATATGGGCACTTCCACAAATCGGCCAGCCTGCAATTAGGCCTCTTGTGGCTGCATTACAGACGGGAGATGCACCGCTCAAGGTCGAGATAATAAAGGCACTTGGCAAGATCGGCTATCCGCAATCGCTGGCGTATCTACAGTACGTTGTCGAGAAGGACGATTCGCCCGAACTTCGGAACTTGGCGGGTGCCAGCATCAGGCAGATTGACCGAACGGCGGCGAGGGCTCCTGCTGCAGTGTTGTTCTTCCGACTTGCTGAGCAGTATTATTACCAGGCTCAGTCTTTGTCTCCGGCAGAAGATGCTGGCTTTGGCAATATTTGGTTCTGGGATTCTGCTGCGGGCCGGCTGACTCGTGAAGAAGTTGACAAGAATTATTTCAACGAACTTATGGCGATGCGCGTGTGTGAATGGGCAGTGAAGGCTGACCCAGGGTTCGGTCAAGCAATCGGTCTCTGGCTGGCTGCCTTTTTTAAGGCCGAGGCCGCAGGCGTTGCAAGGATGCCGGCTTATTTCGGCGATAAGCACGCAGATGCGCTGGTCTATGCCACAACGGCCGGTCCGGAATATCTGCATCAGGCACTGGCACGTGCTATCAACGACAAGAATGCTGACGTTGCACTTGGTGCAGTCGAGGCGTTAGCTACTACGGCGGGTGAGAAGTCGTTGTTTTACATGTTGGGCCCAGCTCAACCACTGCTTCAAGCGTTGTCTTTTGACGATCGAGCAGTAAGATATAGTGCGGCGATAGCCGTAGCTGCGGCGGGGCCACGCCAAGGCTTTGCCGAGAGCAAGCTGGTCGTTGTTAGTTTGGCGGATGCTCTCGGACAAAACGCTGAGCTGATCAGCGAAACGCAGCGGTGGAATGAGGAGTTGGCCAACAGCTATGCCCTTCGGGCGGCCGAAGCCATGCTCAAATTGGCTGAAACCCGCAATCCTGTCATCGATTTGTCTGCTGCGCAGAGCGCTCTTGTGAGTGCGACACAGGATAAGCGGCGTGAGATTCAGGTTTTCGCTGGCCAGATTCTGGCTCGTCTGTCGAGTCCCGACGCGCAGCGAGCAATAGCGGCGATGGCTCTGAATGGTAACAATGACCTTGATGTGCGGATATTGGCATTTGAGTCGCTCGCCACTTCGGCAAAAATAAACGCCTACATGCTCACCGAGCCGATAGTCGATGCTATTTACGCGCTCATTAGCTCGGACGAGACCGAGCCCGACCTTCGCGGCGCAGCCGCTGCTGCCTACGGGGCACTTAACCTACCCAGCCGAAAGGTAAAAGACCTCATCCTCGACCAGGCAAAAAGTTAGAGCGCAGGGCCGGTTCCTATGGTAGTGCACCTCTGTGTTTCGGCGCCATTATGAGGCTGCCGGAGTACAAAGTGCACTCTCCATTATACCAACCCACTCAGACCAAAAAATAAGTAATTGCATTTGGACAGAATTTGCCTATAGTAACGTAGGTAGGTTTTTTTGGGTTGTTTTGAATTATTCGTAATGTTGCGTTTCGATAAATTTGGAGGGTTAAATGGCTTACAAAGTATTCATAAGCCATAGCACTCAGGACAGGGGACTGGTCATATATCTGGCGAATTTGCTCCATAAGTTTGGGGTCGAGCCAGTTGTTGCCGAGTGGTATCTCACCCCAGGGCAGAGCCTTGACGAGAAAGTGTTTGAGCAAATCCGAGGGTCCGATTGTATTGTTGCTCTGTTGACACAGAATGGCATAAGATCGAGTTGGGTACAACAAGAAATAGGGTATTCATTACAATCGGATAAACTGGTCATTCCCCTTGTAGAAAAGGGCGTAGAACAGAAAGATTTAGCAGCGTTACAAGGCAGAGAATATATTGAATATGACCCCCATCACTATGAACAGGCTTTGAACAGATTGTCTACCTATGTTAAATCATTGAAGTTGAAGAAAGAAGAGAAAGAGAAGGCGTTACTTGTTTTGGGAGGGCTTCTTGCTTTTGTGCTGTTGGTTTCGGGAAGGGGCAAATGAGGACAATTTCATATATTCCATCCAGAGATGAATTGGTGCTCAAATTTCGTCCTACGCAAAAAAAACCGACAAAACGATTAGGACGTTTTAAGTTGTGGTGGGATAAACAAGATAATATTTGCGCCATCGCCATAAGCCCATTCACAGAAGAGTTAAGAGAATTTGAGGAGAAACGTGGCTGGATACAATTAGGCGGTATTTGGAAAGGTGTCCGGATCAATGAGGAAGATGTAAGAGCAGGACGGCAGGAATTGCTGAAGAAACTTGAAGAAAGAGGGGAGAAGTGGTAATGCCATTTGTCACTGACACACACGCCTTACTCTGGCACATGACTGATGATCCTCGCCTCTCCTTGAGAGTGAAAAGGATTTTCGACGAAGATTACATCTTTATTCCCTGTATCGTCTTTTTCGAGTTGCTCTATCTCACTGAGAAGAAAAGGATTGCTTTTGACTTTGATAGCTTTCTTGCGATGGTGTCTTCATCAGAGAATTATA
>DAOWID010000290.1 GCA_030641115.1 Planctomycetota bacterium
ATCAAAAAACGATTTTTTCTTGTCAAAGTATGCCTAACCTGCAATTTTGCAGAAGCCTTTAATGCTTTCTGTAATCCGCTGCCATCAACAATCATTTCGTCTCGTAGTTTGCCAGATAGCAACCTATCTCAAACTCACTTGCCTGATATGCAACCTTGGTCTGCACTCTCACGTCCTTAGGAATATCGTTTTGGCCGATCCTACGACCAATCATAGAGCTCCGACCCGATCCTATCGTCTTGGGCCGAGAGAATGCCGGGTAGACGAGACAGAAATAAGGTGAATTTTCCAACCTGGTGGTCAAGCCGGCTACGTCACTTCCATGTGCGGCCACACCGCTTATCACCACCTTGAACCGGACGTCACCGAGCGGCAGTGCGCGTTGTTCTATAGACCGAACCGCAGCAACTCTCACGGCAGCGCCGGCCTTTGGCTTACCCTGTTTCTTGTCGGCCAACTTTTCAGCAGTGATTCCCACCTTGCTCAGTACTATTCTTTCATCAATCAAGAAACTCAGCTCAGCTAATACACTTGCGACATCAATTTTAGAGTCAATCTCTTTAACGACTTCCGCCCTTTTCTGCAGCTCCGTGACTTGTCCCTTCATCTCAGCGTACTCAACTAACGCAGTTGCTGCTTCTGCTTGCATCACTCTCTGCTGAGTAAGCTGGGCTGTGGCTCTTGAAACTGAGTGGGTAGTAACTGCGTTCCACACCATTACCACCACAAATACACCACCCAAGGCGAAGTATTGCGTGCGATAGTTCATCTGCCGCCGTCTGTCTTGCTTGTACCAGTTTGGAAGAAAGTCAATTTCTTTCATGGCTATCTGAACTCTCAAACGCTCTCCTTTCTGGCTCTGGCGCATGCCTGTCCCCGGCATGGCCAGCGACTTCTCGCCAACCTTTAAGACTAAGCCCTATCGCCACCGCCCACTCGCAAAGCAAATCTTGCCTCCGGCCGTCAAATTTTGCATTCATCAGATCGTAGTTCTTTAGCGGTTGAGCCACCTCAATCTCGACATCCAATTGCCGCCTTAGAATATCAAGCAGGATATTTTCATAAGCCTCTCCCCCCGTGAGAACCGCCCGATCGGTCCGCTTACCTCTGAATGTCACCGTGTAATACCTTAAACACCGAGATATCTCCCTTGCCAGTTCGTCGGCAACTGCACTAATCGCATCAATCATAACCTGCCGCGTCGAGGCATCGAGCCGCCGTTCACCGTTGGCTGACGTTTGGTCCGTCGCGTCTGGCTCCGGCGATGAAACGTCCCTTTCCATTCGAAGCCTGCCCCGCAGCATCTCCGCCTCATTGATGTCAACACCCAATCTTGCCGCGATATCCCGATTGAATCTTTCTCCGCCGATCGGCACCTGCTTGACGAACCTAATACCTCCCCCATGACCGAATACTACGGTGGTAAATCGGCTGCCTACATCGACGAAAACTACTGTAAGCTCTTTATCCTCCTGCCGCCGCTGCGACCTCTCAAAGCTCCTGAACAGTGCACACGGAATGGTATCGATCGCCACCGGTTTGAGCTGAGCTTGTTCAAGCATGGCAATGTGTGTGCTTACAGTTTCGTTGTCCGTGGCAAACAATATCAGCTCAGTCTTAGTCTCGTCACCCTGCCTTACATCGCCGGCAAGCAAATAATCGATCGTGTCATTGGCCAGATCTAATCCAAAACGGTGGGCCGCTTCTTTTTCTAAAGCCTGCTCGATTTGGTCCGTATCTGCCTCGGCTAATCGTAGAGACGTTATTCTCAGCTTATCGTTTGGCAAACACGAAACAACGCTTCTTCCATGGAAGTTGCCGCGTGCTAACATCTGCTTTATCGCCGAAACAGCGAATGTCCTTTTCTCTTGCTCATCACCGTCCACACTGGGATCAACACGAACTTTATCCGCTGCAAGAACGCCAACATGCTCCCCGTTCATGACCAGTTGTATCATCTTGATAGAATTATGACCTATGTCCAATCCTATCGGCCTCAGACCACGAGTTTTCAGCGTCCAGCTCATCATTAGGTTTTACCTTTGTCAGTCCGCAATCGAGATGTACCCAGTAACAGGCTCCACGGTAATCGTTTTGGTCATCGACCCACCTTGCAGGTTGACAACACCACTATTAAGCGGGCTTGAAGTCGTTGTCCCACTGTAAGGGCTGCCAAGATAATCAAATGTAATGGCATTGGCCGTATCAAAGTCAGCGTCAACAATATCAACTCTGTTCAGCCTGCCGTCATTTCGAAAATCTATGATGTAATTAGACCCCTTCTGCACAGGATGTGGTATTACGCTGCCATTCTGATCCTCTATTCGGTAACTCTCTGTGGTCTTGTCAAACACAACAGAAAAATGTTGTCCTCTGCTGATCGCCATACTCTTGGCGTATTCAAGGTCCGCCGCAATCATGTTTGCCGCAGAGCGAATTTGCATACTCGCCGCTGAAGACATCATTGGCACGACCGTCATCGCCGCTATTGCGAGTATCACAACCACGATCAAGATCTCTATAATAGTAAAACCACCGTCTGGCCCCGGCATCTCGCATCTGGTATCCGGTACCAGGCTCACGGATCTGTGCACTGAACCACTCTGCGACACCCTGCTGGGCACAATGTGCGCTTTGGGTCCGACATTGCTACGCAGGCAACATTGCATAGCTGTTCTCACCGTCTGCATCTGATTCTCCCCATACGTTACAAACCTTATTTATCTTGTTTTTTCGGCCTGTTTGAGATGCATCTTTACCAACGTCTCAACCAGTGCGAACGAGCCGTAACGTCCTGTAAACTCACCTACCCGCTCAAGCTGATAGAACCTGCCGGTCGTTCCCGTCCGCCATCCTTACCTTGGATACAATCAAGCCGATACAGGTGTCAAATCTCATACCTTCCGCAGTCAAGGCCAACAAAACTGGTACAACCGTCAAGACAACATAACAGGACTATCGGACTATCCCGGCGTCTTGACTTGGAGAGGATATAAGTAGGATTATTAACGAATTTTGGATTTTTCTTTTCGCCGCGTATGAAAGGCCGATAAGCGACCCTTGCGTCGAGACTGTAACCAAGCTCGATGAGTTGCCCTTATTTTCGTCCGATACTTCTAAAGAACGCTCCTGCCGCTTGTCCCCACCTTTCCTCGGCACCTTCGTCGGACCAAAGCACAATCGCCGTTTTCGCAGGCGCAGCCGTTACGCTGATAGGACCGCTGCCAGCTTCATCCAGCCTCCAGTGCCCTACCAAGCCCGGCAAACCGTCAACCGGCGGGTAGATGTCATTGGCATCCAGCGCTCGGTTGTAGATACGGACATCATCGATCAGACCTTTGTAAACGTAGCTGGGCGTTGCAGTCCTGTCAGCGCCTATGTTGAGGTGCCCGTAGCCGCTACCCGGCGGCGTAGACCACACTTGCGTCTTCCGTGGAGAACCATCAGCAGGATCAAGGTAGGAGGTCATGGTGAAGCCGTCCCTGACAATAGTCACATGATGCCAAGCACCGGCGAGCTCGCTGAGGGCTATTCCAGTATCCCACTTGGGACTTGCCAGCCAATCGGGATGGTGCATGACTAGCTTCCTGGGGCTGCTGGAGTCAAACTGTAAAGTCCAGTGGTTACTCGTGCCTGTCTCATTAGTCTTTGAGACAATCCCGGCCCAACTCTTTTGGGCAGCATCTGGCTTTATCCAGACTGACAACGTGTAGTTGCAGTCAACCGTAAGCTGCAGTTTGTCTGGATCATCATCGGTCTGGACGTAGTCGTCAACACCGTCAAACTCAAGAGCGTTACGCCCATCGATAGACTGCCAGGTCGGGCCATTATAAAGGATCCCGATGTTGCCGTTGCCGGATGAATCCGCAGTCGTCTCCGCGAGGATGTCTTTGACGAACAATCCGCCAAGTACGCCGATGTCGCTCGCATTGCCATTGACTAACATCCTTGTGTTGACAACCGCAAGTCCATTGACCTGCAAACTGCCGCCACCTTCTACTTTTACGTCGCCGGTGACAAAAAGCGCAGGCAGGTTTTTGGCCGCTGTGATAATATTCCCATCTCCCTGGACCGTTAGATCACCATTAACGATGAGCATACCGTCGATTCGGACGTTGCCGGCCAGCGTTAGGCTGCCGGTTCTATGACAGAGACGCACGGGATCCAAGGAACCAAGGGACACGCCCGAAAGACTGTTGGAGGATATGGTTTCGGTGGCATAATTTGAAGTGAAGTCATTAACCGTAACTCCCGGCCAGATCAGCGACAAATCCGCAACTGCCTTGTGCCGACCGGTTATGCTTCCAGTTAATGCGTTGGCAAACACGTCACCATCGATTACGCCGTTGTTCGCTAACCCACCGTTACAATGGACGTCTCCTCCGATTGTGCAACCGCTCCAGAGCGTTGTGTCACCCCCTGTCCACAATGCGATGCAGGGGTCAAGCCGAAGCTGGGCAGTCAAGCAACTTCGCCCCACCTGTTCGCCACCTTTCAGCCGATACGAATTACAGTCTATGGTATAATTGCAGCGATCCAAATCATCGCGAACAACCGTGACATCATAATAATCTTCGCCGCCTGCAGCCAGCTGCTGACCCGTCGCTCCGGCCCAACACTCTGAGCCAACATCCTGCGGATTCAGAATAAGACCTTTCGCGTGCTGCAAGCCTGATTCAGCCAAATAATCCATCTGGGTGCGAAGCATCATGTTCTGGCCACAGGCCAGCTCGACATCGCTTCGTGACAAAAAACCCACCGCCAGAACTGTTATTGCCATAACAATGAACAATACAACGAGCAGGACTGCACCTTTTCTATTGACTATTGACAATTGATTATTGATGATTTTTGGCATATTCTGCTTTTGGTCTCTTACTTTCTCTGTCCCTTTGTCCCTCTGTGCCTTTGCCCCTCTGTGCCTTTGCCCCTATTGTTGTCTTCTAATCATCGTCACTCACCAGGGTATCCGTGGCATCATTGAGCAGATTGCCCGCCCAGCTGCCAATCGCGGCATTTATTTGATACTGCCGAACAATATCGTTCTCGACCAGGTCAAACGAAATACTCAATAACCTTGTCCGCGGCGGTAAAACATCAAACAAAAACTCCACGTCGCTGCATTGCGGTATCAACGCCACATACGTCACGTCATAACCGGTTGGCCAGAGCGTCTTAATCTCACTCAAGTTTACCTGCGAAGTGTCGGATGAAGGAAACTCGCAAAGCCCTAAATAATCTGCGTTTGCCCCCCTCTCTACGTACACCAGTTCATTGATGTTGATCTGCCCATCACCGTTATCATCAGCACGCCATATAGCCAAATCACTGCCCGGCGCGCCGCATATTAGTTTGCAGTGCCGGACAAGCTCCGAAATCCTGAGCGTGGCAAACCGCACCTGTGCCTGCTTGTAGCTCGTATCGTCCGTCGCATCATTTGCCGTCCCCAGAGCAAAGGCAAGCGTAGCCACCGCAGTCAGGACGATACTCGCAACAACCAAAGCAACCAACAGCTCAACCAGCGTAAGACCGCTTTTGTATCTCGTGTCTTGCATCGCGTATCGCGCTTCTTGTGTCATTCCCGCGCAAGCGGGAATCTATCCTGTCTTGATTTTCTGGATTCCTGCTTTCGCAGGAATGACAGACAAACGCTATTACCTATCCGCTATTAATCGATTTATAGTGGTAATTTGTTTGCCGCTGTAATATACTCGCACCGTGACAAGAATAAGATAGTCCGAGCCGCCCCATAGCTCGCAAGTAGCGGTTCTGCTGAAGTTAGCATAACTCAGGTCTGTATCTGTAAAAAGATTTCCTGCGGCGTCTCTTATCTCTCCCGCGGGTTCGTCGTAACTGGTCAAGATATCATCGAATGGTGTGTTGACGATCTGCTCGACCAAATCGCCGGCTAACTTGGCTGCCAAGGTCCTGCGCATACCTTCAGCCCGGACGGCTGCGCCGCTGGCAAACGGCAAAAGTACGCCGGCTGCCGCTATGCCCAGCACGACTGTAGCCATCATTGCCTCGGCCAGCGTAAAGCCTCGCTGCCTGGCGCCGCAACGCCGGCTGCTAATAGTCATAATATTGCTTCCCGTTGCTGTCAGCTCCTGTGTTATCTGCTCGAATCTCCGATGTGGCCGCCTTACATATCCAGCCGTGGCTGTCATCGCCGTTGGCCGGAAAAGCTTCGCCGTCGCCAAGCATCTGCACCGTGCTCCTGCCGTTAAGCGGATTAGCAGGTATCTTCTGCATATAAGGGCCCCGATGGAACCCGGCAGTACCTACCGCAGCGGTTTGCCCGGCGGTATTGCTTGACATCGTGGCTTGCTCAACGAAAGCCTGCTCAGTGGGTGCCGCAGTGATATTACCATTCGGATAGCCGGGCCTAACTTCCAGATGCTGGCCCTTGTAAACCAAAATGAACCTGCGAAGAAGTTTTAAATCTGTCGCAAGAACACTCTGTCTGGCAGAACTGGTGCTGTTCCCAACGGCTGGAATGACAATTGCAGCCAGAATACCGAGCAAGACAACCACTATCAGAATCTCGACAAGCGTGAAAGCCCTTGCCATTCTCATGTCCTGCCCTTTCAGTTGATGCGCTGTCTGTCATTCCCGCGCAAGCGCGAA
>DAOWID010000021.1 GCA_030641115.1 Planctomycetota bacterium
ACTGTTCGGCAGGGAGGAACTTATCGCCGGTTTTTCTTAGCTTTTCAAACAGCAGCTTATCAAGTCTTTTCTCAAGTGCGGACGATTGCGGCTTGTTGCAGAGGTTATTTAACTGGTAAGGGTCTTTTTTGTTATCATAGAGCAGCCACGGCCCATTTAGGTCACGCACGTAGGTATAGCGACGTGTGCGCACGCCGCGATATTCTCTGCCGCCGCTGGCCCTTTTCCACTGACCAAATGGTGAAGGGCAGCTAATCAAAACAGCGTCATCTATCGGCTCTTCAGCTCCTTTGAGAACCTCAGAAAAATCGGTGCCTTCAACACTCGCGGGTATCTCAATGCCGCTTAAGCCTAATAACGTCGGCATAATGTCAGGCGCGTTAATGGGCATATTAATTGTCTTGCCTCTTTTGCCGAGCACCGCGGGGTAGCGCAGAAGAAATGGAACGAGGATGGATTCATCCCAGGGCCTTTGCTTTTTCTGCTGACCGTGCGAAAAGAGCATGTCCCCATGGTCCGAAGTGAAGACAAATATAGTATCTTTTTCCAGACCTACTTGCCCCAGTGTCTCAATGATCTGACCAACGCACTCATCCAGCACAGCGATATGAGCGTAGTAACCGGCAAGCGTTTTCCTGGCCTTGTCCTGCAAATGTTGAGGGACGTTGGGTTGCAAGGTTAACTCCGCATGGTTGAACAGATCTCTGTATTTCTGCGGCGCTGTATGATAGGGCGCGTGCGGCGGTCCCCACGAAAGAAAAAGGGCAAAGGGTTTGTCGCTTGCGTGCTCAGTAATATAGCGCTTGGCCTCGCAGGTTTGGGCGATAGCATCATAACCTTCCCACTTGAGTTTTATGTTCTCATCGCCGTAATACAAGGAGTTATTGTAGTTATGCGTACAATCCAATACCTTCCAGAACTTGAAACCCTGACGCCTGTCCCTGGGGATAAAGGCACTTCTTTTGTTTCCGTCCAAATGCCATTTGCCGATATACGCGGTGTCGTAGCCGGCTCTGTCGTACGCCTGGGCAATGGAAACAGCGTCATTGTTCAATCGCACGTCGTTCAAAAAGACGCCGTGGGTAAGTGGGTACCGGCCTGTCATCAAGCTCGCACGATACGGGCTGCACACCGGACAGCCAGACACAGCGTTACTGAAATTGACGCTCTGTCTTGCGAGTTCGTCCAAGTTTGGCGTCAGCACATCCTTATTTCCGGCATAGCCGGTAGCCTGCGCGCGCCATTGGTCCGCGAAGACAAAGACAAGATTCGGCTTCTGCCTGACGCATTTCGAGGCACCGCGTTGTGGTGCTCCACAGCTTGATAAACTGGCGCCCAAGAAAACCGAAGCGGCGCCCATCCCAGCAGCTCGAAGAAATTCTCTTCTTCCAACGCTCCCTTTTTTCATAGGTAAGATTACTCCATCTCACAGCTACTGACCTGTGTTACCGATCCAGAGGCATCCACACCGTCATCTCTGACACGCCTCGATTAGACCAAGCATAATATGGGATCAATCTGATCGTCACCTTTCTCGGCTCTCGTGGCACCAATTCCCGATAGAGCCGGTTCGACCAGTCTCCCTCTTTAAAAACTTCAGCCTCTCCTTCTAAAACAGTTACGCCTCCCAGTAGATGCCTTCTAAATTGCGGCTTCAACTTGATGTTGTGAGGGATAATGACCTCACTGACTTTTACGCCCTTTGGCAGATCAACCGATTCCAGACAATAAACAATAGGACCACGTTTGACGGCCACTTGATTGCGAACTTCCTCAACTAAGGGATTGGCCTCGATCAGTCGCACTGGCATAGGCAAATTAAGCTCGATCACATCACCTGCTGACCATGTCCGATTCAACTTAAAATATCGGCCGGGCTGCAAATCGCCCCTGACAGCTTGCCCATTGATTTGCAACGTCGCTCCCTTCGTCCATCCTGGAATGCGGAGCATCACGGCAAATTGCTTTTTCTCTGGCGCACCCACAGTAATCTTTATCGTGCCCTCCCACGGATAGTCGGTCTCTTGTGTTAATTTGAGTTTTGTACCATCAACAAATTCGCAGTTCAGTTCACTCCCACCATACAGGTTTACCCACACCGCTTCATCTGAGATGCTATAAGCCCAACCATGTAC
>DAOWID010000106.1 GCA_030641115.1 Planctomycetota bacterium
AGCAATGAAGCCAACGTCTGCGCTGATTACGATATGTTTGTCAAAGTGACACCCTTCTCGGGGATCACTCTGCTTGAAATTAACAATATTCAGTTCTTAATGAACCGGATTGCACTTCAAAACGTCGTGACTCAAACGCTTTTGCCTTCACATTCATTTTTGCGTAGGACAAGGGTATATACCATCCCGACAATATGCTGCCGAACGGCTTGGTTGACGAAATGCTCATCTGAGGCGATAGCCGCCTTCAAGCCAACAGCGGCGGGGCAAAGCGTGCCCGGATGGAACAAGCCAAATGGCAAGCAACCTGCACTTGTGTACAGTAGACGGCTTTTGCTACATTGGCCGTCAAGTCCTGTGTCCGGCTGGACTCGTCCGATTAGCCTGCCTCATAGCAACATTTGATTGTGATCATTCCGCGTTTCTCCTACGCTTGTTACGTAGATACCTGAGCGGTCTTTGATGGGGCACTTGTTCTGGCAGATTCCACAGCCTACACAGAGGTCCGGGTCAACGTGAGGCTGCTGCACGAGAATTCTTTCGCCTGCGGGGCCCATTACTTCGATCTCTTCAACCCAGATTGCTTTGTTTGGGGTGGGGCAGTGCTCCTCGCATACGATGCACGGACGGCCGAACGCATAGGGTAGGCAGCGGTTCTTGTCCACGAAAGACTGCCCGATCTTTATCTTTTGTTTCTCTTCCAGGCTCAGCTTACGGATGGCACCGGTGGGGCACACTTGGCCGCAGAGTGTGCACTCGTATTCGCAGTATCCGACATCCATGTTCAATACAGGCGTCCACATACCTTCGACTCCGGCCTGCAAACAAGTCGGCTGGATAGCATTAGTGGGGCATACCTTCATGCATTCGCCACAGCGAATGCAGCGGCTCAGAAACTCATCCTCACCAACAGCCCCAGGAGGCCGGATTAGGGCCGGATTGAATGTGCGGCCGGAGACTTGGGGATGGACCCGAGAAAGACAGGCTCCACCCAGGCCTATTGCTGCTCCCGTCAAGACCTTCCGGCGTCCGAGGTTTATCGCCGCACCCTTAGAAGGTCGCAGGAAGTTGCGGAGCCAACGCCATAGCGGATTCTCTGACCAGTGCTTCATTTTTGTTCCTTTGACGGCACTTCAATTCCGAAGGAGATCGCCTGTTTGGGGCAGACGCTCTGGCAGTTCCAGCAGAAGAAACACTCCGCTGGTTTCCAGCCCTCAGACGCATTGGAGGGCGCATCCGGATTGGCTCCTCCCGGACAGACAGCCACACAGAGCCGGCAACCGTTGCAGGCCTCATCGTTCTTCCTAAGCCGCAACAGGGGATTCTTACCAACCAAACCCAATAGCGCTCCCAGAGGACAGATGTATCGGCACCAAAAGCGAGCCCTCCACAGATTGAGTGCCACAATGACAATGAATAGCACTCCGATGAGAATGCCCATATAGTACCGAGGTTGTGCCTCGACCAACAGGTGGGTACGTAAAACTTCATAGATGGGCTCTGATACTGTGGTGACTTTCGCACTTCCGATGCCAGGATCGCTCTCATAGAGCCAGGCGAACAGAGCATGCAGGCTCGAGTTTAGGGCAGGAAAAACGGCCGTAGCCAGGGACCGGTAGAAAAGCGAGAAGGGATCCAACCATCCTACAAGATTAACACCGCCAAGCACCCCGATAAGAAGACCAATCAGAATCACATACTTCCACTTCTGACGTGGACTATAGACGGCTCGTTTTAGTCTCAATTCTAAGCTGCCGCGACGGAACCAGCTGAACACTTGATGGAGTGTGCCGAAGGGGCAAACCCAGCCACAGAACCAGCGCCCAAGCAACACGGAGAAACCCAAAGTCACCAGCGATACGAGCAGTCCCGCTGGAATCGCGACGCCTGCAAACCAGGTTGCGAGCAGCACAAGACAGTCCAACTGGAAAAACAAGGTAACCGGTCCTCCCGGGCGGTCGATGGGATGGTACGCCGTCTGCAAAAACAGGTACAGAAACAGCAGCATGCACAGCGTCTGGACAGAGCGGCGCAGCCAGACCATCCCCTTGGCTTTCCACTTGTTTCGTGCCACCAGAACCTCACACCAAGCACTCTACCGGCGAAAGGGACTTATAGTCCATCGTTCCCAAGCCACGGGCTTGTGCTTCTACTATATGCCCGATCTTTTTCGGCTCCATGTCCAGGAGCGTGGCGCCGAAGGCGTCGATCGCCACCTGATCAACACCAGCGACCATGGTGTCCTTGCGCTTGACGTCATCCAGGTTACCACCCTGGGGGCCATTGACAGGCAGCACGCGAATCGCATCCAGAACTACGAGCTTGGGCTTAATAAAGGTAGCCAAGTCAGGCAACACGTTGGTCAGATCTTGGTGAAACCGACTGCGTGCCCCGCCGCATACACCCATCAGGTTCTTCATGCCCAGCGTGGCCCCTGCCAGACTGTGATGTTTGGCAATCGGCACGTTGATGAACGTGTCGGCCTCAATCATCTCCGTATACATCTCCCATTCCTTAAGCGCCTTGCCTTTGAGCGACATCTTTTTGAATTTGCGCTGGTCAAGATACGTGACGCGTGCCCCCGCCTTCTCGGCCGCCGGGCGAATGCCGGAATTGGGGTATGTCCGTTCCCCTGCGTTACACGGATTGTCGCCTACGACAACTTGCTTAGCCCCTGCCTCGTAACACATCTTCACGATAGTCGCAACGACATCCGGGTTGGTGTTGCCCGCCTGCTCGGGTTTGCGGTCCCAGGCTATGTTGGGTTTAACCCAGACAACATTGCCTTTCGAGACGAAGCGCGACATGCCCCCGAGATCGCTGATCACCTTACGCGTCAATCGCTGTGCCTCTTCAGCGACCCCGTCGCGTTCGGCCGGGGAGCTCTTGTATCTGGCAATGCTCATCTTCTTGGCAGTGGCGGCCCTCGTGAGTTCGGGACTAAGCAGACCAATCTTTAGGCCAGCGCCCACCAGAGCGGTTCGCTGTAGAAATACCCTTCGACTTACATAAGCCATAGTTTTACCTCCTTTGGAC
Source organism: Planctomycetota bacterium (assembly GCA_030641115.1). Classification (GTDB taxonomy): domain Bacteria; phylum Planctomycetota; class Phycisphaerae; order Sedimentisphaerales; family Anaerobacaceae; genus DAOWID01. The sequence continues at coordinate 3,037 of DAOWID010000106.1, forward strand.
TTTTCAGTTAAGAACATAACCCATGCCAACAACTACGTGTGCATTATAGTGACAATATAATGAATACCTCAACAAAAATTGTGCGATTCAGATATCGATGACCATCAACACTCCCTCGAGATTCTTGCCATAGTAATCGGGCATTTCCCGGACTACGCGGAATCCTCGTTTTGAGAAGAAAGCAAGGCCGGTTTCATTGGCCGTTGCAACCTCAAGCATCACCATTTTACAATGCCGAAGCCGGGCTTGCTCGATGAAGCTCTGGAGAAGCTGGCTGCCGAATCCTTTATTCCGAGCCTTCGGCAACACACCAATACTCTCGACGTGGGCAATAGGTCGGGCCCGAGAAGACGTGACGGGCCCAACAATATACCCAAGCGGGCGTGTATTAGAAGTTGCCACCAAGAAAATGTGTGGATCCGCTTGAAAAAAGCCTCGAAAGTCCTCCCTGCCTAAGATGTATTGGCCATAATAGTAGACGCTGAAGCACTGCTCCTCCACAGTGAGTAGGCCATCGATGTCTTGCTCGCGGGCCCATCTGATTTTGACCACTTTTCAATCTCCTCAACATTCTGCTGAATTATAGGCGACGCCTACTGCACAAATTTAGCTTCAACGGCTCTGGTGTCAACTCTTATAAAACATCTCAGAGGAGAATCTGCATCGGCCATTGCTGACGCTCCTCAGATTTCAACCAGAAGTCAACGGTTGTGGAGTCAGCTGCTTTCGCAGAAATGACAGATTCAGGCGACCAGTAATATGAGATTGCTATTAGAGATCCGCCGTCCATGCGGTCCGGATACTACTTGACGGGATAAGGAGGCAGCGGCGGTATCTTCTTCTCCTTTGTTTTTAGCTCTTGGAGTATAACCTCGATGGCCTTGTTCAACTGCTGGTCGATTCCGGCATATTCCTTGGCAGGGTCGTTATCGACGTAAATGTCCGGCTCGACACCATATCCCTCAATGATCCACTTCCTTCCCGCCAAATCGTAGCGGGAAAACTCCGGCTTGCGCAAATAACCGCCGTCCAGCAAAGGCAGAGTACCGCGGATTCCAACGACACCCCCCCACGTCCTTTTGCCGACGACTTTGCCGAGCTTGTACTTCTTGAAGCGATATGTAAACAAGTCGCCGTCCGACGCCGAGAACTCGTCGGCCAAACATACCATTGGACCATAAATCATACTATAGGGGTCCGGCGAAGGAGCAGTATTTCTGGCGAATTCGATCATAACAGCTTCACGCCGCAGTCGTTCAATCAGCATAGGCGAGACGTTACCGCCGCCATTTCCGCGCACATCGATGATCAATGCCTTCTTACGAATCTGCGGGTAGAAATACTTTACGAATTCGTTTAATCCGTAACGCCCCATATCGGGGACGTGAACATATCCCACCTTCCCATTAGTGGCC
>DAOWID010000390.1 GCA_030641115.1 Planctomycetota bacterium
AACAACACGTTAACTCAAATTGTCGGGCAGTGCAATTTATTTTGCCGGCTTTTTTACGACCTTTCTTCGTGAGACTATTAACCAGACACGCTCCCGTCGCTCGGTCCCGGCAGGTCGTGACCAAACGTTCGACATTGCCTCTATCAAAAATGACTATATAACCTGTGTGAGTTCGGTACAATGAGGGCATCTGAGTCACGGACACAATGAGACTACGCTGATACACAAAATCTCGGACAAGAGTTCATCAATAATAAACATGATGGTTAATTGTACACACGAAAGGAAGGTCCAAGTGAAATGCCAAGAATCACCAAGGCGAGCACACGGAATGCCGGTACAATCCGCTCTGAGTATGGCACTTTTGTCCGCCGTATTGCTGGTTATCGGGAGCAGGCCAGCAACGATGGCTGGCGGTGAGCTACGCCGTGGTGCTACAAAGCAGAAGAATAATCCACCCAACGTGTCGTCCAGCCCAAGGTGGAAAAGCTCGCGCCCTCGATTGTTCTTCACTCCTGACAAGGTAAAACAATTGCGGGAACGAATTGAAACGGAAGAGACTTTTCGAGATGCTTGGCTCAAATTGCGACAGCGAGCAGACCGGTTACTTCAAGAGAAGTTGGTTTCAAAAGAGTATGCAGATGGCGGAAAAGGACAACATGGCAATTACGGCAGGCCAAGCACACAGGTCGGCAGAATGGCGTCGACCCTGGGTCTGGCCTATCAGATGACCGGCGAAAAGCGCTATGCCGAAAAAATCAGGCACGCCCTCATCCATTTCGGTGGACTCAGGCGGTGGGCTGGTGATGCAAAGCGCGACCCGCCGTGGCATTCAGAGTTAAATACAGCCAGGTTTTGCTACGCCTATGCGGTGGGATACGATTGCATCCATGATTTCCTGTCGCAGACGGATCGCAAGACTATTGCCCAGTCCATGATCCGGCTGGGCATTGTACCGACACTGAATGACTGGATACTTGCGAAGGAACGTATCCATGCGCTGGATTCAATGGGACATAATTGGTGGAGTGTTTGCGTTTCCATGGCGGGACTGGCGGCTCTATCTCTTCTCGGCGACGAGCCCCAGGCTGAGCAGTGGGTAGAGCAGGTTTCAGACTCATTTTTGGAATGGTTCTATTATGGTGGAAATGTTCTTCAGAATAAGTCCACAAATTTTGACACGAACGGAGCGTTTTATGAGAGCGTGAACTACGCCAATTATGCCTTGTCGGAATATTTGCTTTTCCGGCTCGCCTATTCGAACGCCTTGCCCAATTCGAGGCCACCCGACATTCCACTCCTGCAAAGAGCCGGTGACTTCTTCGTGCACACATGCTATCCAAGCTCGACTTCCATACTGTCAGTAAACTTCGGTGATAGCAGCATAGCAGCAACGGGAGCAAGAACTCTGCGTCTACTTCTCGCAAATGGCTATAGAACCGACCAATATGACTGGTACTTAACTCGAACTGATCTGGGGCTTGATGATCCGATCGGACTGGTCTATTGCCCAACGGAACTGAAAGAATCCCCCCCCGAGGACTTACCCACGTCCGTCATCTATCCTGATATCGGCTGGGTGATTATGAGGTCATCGTGGGAAGACGACGCAACTATGATGGCAGTAAAATCCGGGTTTACCTGGAACCACGCGCACCCTGACGCAGGTTCCTTCATCCTATTTCATGGCGGAAAGCCGTTGATTATCGACTCGGGCAACTGTTCCTACAGCAGGCGGGAGTACTCCAGCTACTATCGCCAAAGCAAGGCCCACAATGTGATTCTGCTTGACGGTAAGGGCCAAAATCCGGAGGACTGCAGTCGCGGCGACCGAGGCGTAAAGACGCCCGGCCGGGTATACAGACTGATGGATACGGCAGGCCTGAAATATGTTTTTGCCGATGCGACCGGACCGACATCCTGGAAGTTCTCGCGCAATTACCGCCATTTCCTATGGATCGGCAGCGTCATACTGATATTCGACGATGTGCGGACCCACGAACCTGGAAGACTTGAATGGCTGTTGCATTACGAAGGCGCGGTGAATAAGCGCGGCTCAGATTTACTCATATCCAACGACGAGGCAAGCGCTATCGTTCGTCCGTTGTTTCCGGAGAATATGCGCATAACCGACAAAAAAGGCTTAAAAGACCATGAGCCGGATACGGAAGTGGTCTATCTCGCCCTTTCGCCCGAAGGCAGTATGCGCCAAGCAAAGTTCGTAACGGCCATTCTACCATTAGGAGATGGCGACAAGGATGACCTGCCGCGTGTGGAGCCGCTGACGGGCAATGAAATGATTGGTGCGCGGATATATGAGGACCACACAATTACAGATGTGTATCTGAATCTGCGTGCTGATGGCCGACGAATGCACCGCAACAGCAACAACATCATCCGCGGTTGGGATACAGATGCGTACTTGCTGGCCATGACTCGGCCAGCCGATACCGATGCAAATAACCCCGATTCGGTCGTGCGATATTTCATTGCCTGTGGTAGCTACCTGCGCAAGAACGGCAAAGTGGTGCTCGGCTCGCTTTCAAAACTCTATACTGTATTTACGGCTGGAAGACCCGAAATGGACGTGGCGTTGAACGGACAGCCCATAGTAAGGGCCTCCTTACGAACAGCCGTAAAACCCCGCAAAATAATGCTCAATGGGAAAAAGGCAGATGCAACCTATGATGAAACCCACAAGACTGTGACGCTCCTTGCGGACAACCGATGACAAGGATAGATGCTTGACTGTTTAATCTTTGTTTTGGTGGCCGGAAAAATCCGGCAGTGAATCTGTGTGAGAGTTCAAGATAGAGCCTTTAGAAAATGCAGGAGAAACTAAACATGAGTAAGCACGAAAGCACCCGGCGTGACTTTATCAAGGCCGTGAGCCTGGGGGCAGCTTCATTGGCCGTGTCCCCATCACAAGCCAAAGAAGGAAATTCCTTGCTCGTGGTCGATCCTGAGCCGCGATTCGATCTGTCACCCTATCTGTACATGCAGTTCATGGAGCCTTTGGGAACAACAGACGGCTCTGTCGCTGCAGCATGGGATTTCAAACGTGACCGCTGGCGACAAGATGTGCTGGACGTCACTAAACGGCTGGCCCCTTCTCTTATTCGCTGGGGTGGATGTTTCGTTTCCTATTATCGATGGAAGGAAGCAGTGGGTCCCAGGGACCAGCGAAAACCGATGCTTAACTTGTGCTGGGGCGGCATCGAGACTAACCAGGTCGGCACTCACGAGTTCGTGGATTTCTGCCACCAGACCGGTGCAGACCCCCTCATCTGTGTGAACTTCGAGTCCGACGGACGCAAGCACTGGCAGCGCAGCCCCAAAGGTGACATCCGAACCGCAGGCCCACGGGAAGCAGCCGAGTGGGTCAGGTACTGCAATGCCCCAGACTGCAAAGAACGGCGAAAGCATGGCGTGGCGAAACCTTACAACGTCCACCTATGGCAGATTGGCAATGAGACCTCCTACGACCGCAACGCCTTCGACTGCGAGACTGCGGCAAAGCACACCATAGCTTTTGCTAAGGCCATGCGAAAGGAAGACCCAAACATTGGGCTGATCGGCTGGGGTGACAGCGGATGGGCACGCCAGATGCTCGAGATCGCTGGCGAACATCTCCAGTACGTCGCTTTTCACCATATGTTCAATCCCGATCGAAACCTTCCCAACTCGCCACTGCGGGGAATCGAGTACCGCAAGGATCCGGCATGGACCTGGGAACGGCTGATGAATGCCCACAAGGTTCATGAAGCCAAGATCAAGAGGGTGCGGCAGGAGGTCGCCGACTGCCCCGTTCCGCTGGCCCTGACTGAATGTCACTTCGCTCTGCCGGGCCGTAACCGGTGCGAGGTCCTTTCCACGTGGGCGGCAGGCGTCGCCAATGCACGGCTGTTGAACGTCCATGAAAGGCACGGTGACAGGCTCAAGATCGCCACGCTCGCCGATTTCTGCGGCACTCGCTGGCAGGTCAACGCCGTGATGATTCCCGTGCCGCGAGGAAAATCATACATGATGCCCGTCGCCCTGGTCACGAGTCTATACAGGCACCATACCGGAAATAAGGCTGTTGATGTCAACAAAACACCGCAGGACCTTGATGTGACAGCCAGCCGAAGTGGGGACCGGATATATCTTCATGTAGTCAATACGAATAGAGAGCGGTCCGCTACAGCCCGACTGGTGATAAATAGCATGAAGATAACGTCAGGCCGCGTCTTCGAGCTGGCAGCAGATCCGGAATTCGAGGTTATCGAAACGCAACCTAACCAGATAGTCCCCGTTGAGAAAAGTCTACCTCAGAACGGCCGCTGGACCTTCCCGCCAGCCTCCGTTTCGGCCGTCGAGCTAAATGTCCAGCAAGCATAGCAAAAGTCTTTGCGAGTAATTATCTTTGTCACGGTCAGTTTAGCGGTTCCTCATTGTAATCCACCGAAGTCCGATGTTCTCCTGAGCTGCTGAGAGGTGACATCTGCTCATTACTTGACTTGCCCCGAAGTGCCAACGCTATGGACAACGCAAGCATATATATGCCAATCAAACCGCCTATTAGCCACATCGACAATATGATTACGTTTCCGAAAGACTTCAGAAGTAATTTGGCGACCGCAGAGGACCCAATGAAGAGTAATGATAGGATTATCAGTGTTTTCCAGGAGAATTTTAATGGCAGGCTGATAACATCCGAGCAAGGCCTTCCTCGGTATTTTCTCAGGTGGACAACCAGAAGAACGATTAATCCAGCATAGATCAACCATATTATTGACTGAGGAAATAAACCCGGCAAAGCCTCTGGCCTCAAGATAATACCGAGGAATAGGTACTGGGCCAGCAAGAGAATTGCCAGAACTACGAACTCCTTTCTGTTGGGAAGAAGTGTTCGCATATTATATCTTCTTGCCCTTGTGGTAAACCTCCACAAAAATATCAAAACCATAATAGCTGATGTTGTTGAAATCCCCGACAATATAGAGTGCCCAGGCGAAGGAGAATTGGCACTTTGGAATATGCCGAATGCCAGAGCAAGTATTATAAACAAAGCATAACTTTGCTTCTTTGCTTCGAATATTTGCCTGATTCTACCGGGCGATTCAGTTATGGTTTCTCTTGAGCACGTTAGCAGGTTCTCACCGATGAAAACGGGTATGATAAATGCCATGAATGCGTGCCAGAAAAGGACCAGCATAACAGTCTCAGCGACCGCTATCCCACCCACAGAGACCATAGGATCACCCCAGGTCGGATCCCACAATACCTTCGTCATGTAGGCTTCATACATTCCAAAAAGTGCTCCTGCTGCAAAGAGCGTGTAGAAAGTAGGTTTGCCATAGTAGAACACTACATGGGACAATACAAGCAGATGAAGCGTGTACAGTGGACATACAACCAGTATGCCCCAGATAGTGAAGTAAGGAAAAATATAGGAGCCGGATACGACTTCGGCAAAGAAAACAGAAAGGGCTCCCAAGATTATCCAGAAAAGAAGTTTATGCCTCCTCGGTGGGCAAGAGTCGTTGCCGTCATCCATAGAAATCCTCAATAATCAGTGCAGCCTGTATCACGTTGATGCTGTATCAGACAATTCCATCTGGCTGATCATAACCGATTCAGAATAAACAGCCACGTGCACAAGACTTGCCGCCGATATTGGTTATTACTCAACTTTACTGACTTTTGAAACTGTCATGCTGAGCGAAGCGAAGCATCTGGCCTTGGCACAGGATGTTGGCCGATTGAGAGGGTGAGATTCTTCGCGTTGCTCAGAATGACATATTACATATGTTCCTGCCAGTACGATACTTATGCCAGACCCAGTCAAGTTGAGTTATTAGTAACGGCGTCCACCACGACCGCCAAAGCCGCCTCGTCCGCTTCCACGGCCACGGTCGCCGCCAAAGCCACCTCGTTTCTCCCTGGCGGGACGGTAGTTCGTCTTCACCCTACCCTCTTCGACCTTAATAGTCTGTCCCTGCAAATCCTTGCCATTCATTTCGCTGATCGCAGTTCGGGCTTCATTCTCAGTCGGCATGCTCACAAACCCAAATCCCCTTGATTCGCTCGTGATCTTGTCCCTTACGATGTTAACAGATCTGACTTGGCCAAAAGCTTCAAAAGCCTGACGCAGATCGTCTTCAGTTGTCTCACCGGACAGATTCGCTACATAGATATTCATTTTCATTTCCTTTTCTAACTTCTGACCAACATTTCCTATCTGAACCACTCAGCTACACTGTCGAGCCTTTCTTTTATGAGAGTGTCAACTTCGGCCACCAACTATAACTGCTATGGGTGTCCTCTGCAAGTTTTTCTTCGCTGGCGGCTGTTTTCCTACAGGTGTGCGTTTTTTCACTGCCAACCGGATATGGAACGACTATTGGCGCATCACCATGTTGGGTAGTTCGAGCAGTTTGCGATTCTGTCGAGCGAAGAACATGAGACATCACCAACCGCTACGTGCTCGTGTGGTCGTCACGTCTCTTCTACCACCGCAAGCCCCAGGGCCTTGCCGAATTCAATCAGCGGTTCCTTTACGTCACCGAAGACCGTCACGCGGTGCCAGCCGAACACGTCCCACTGATCGAACAGCTTGCCGATATCGCCACGGGCAAGACCTCGATGGGAAACTCTGCTTGGGATGTCAGTTTCTGCAGTTCGGCCTTGATTCTCCCAGCCTCCTCATTTACTTGTTGTCGGGTTTGGAGTCCTCCATAACTCCGCCAACTCTCTTTCTCTCGTCGTTTCTCGATCTGATAAGTCAGAACTGGTTTGACTCGCAACGGGGCACCAAGCGGCAGGACTGTCCCGGAAGAAGCTGGTTTTGTGGAAACAGCGCGGGCCTGCGATGTTCCCACTAAGTTCAGGCTGGCCAATGCAGCCTTGCCAGCAAGGCCGTTAAGGAACCCCCGCCGGCTTATACCCGTTGCGGTTGTGTCAAAATGCCCGCTGCAGTCCGCTTTGGGACGCCTTACGGCGGAACAACCGTGCACACGGGATTTGGAGTTGCGTTGATGCTCGCCATATTGTATTGCTAATGCCCTCCTGTTAATTCGATTTCCTTTTCTCATTCTCACCTTTGGAGAGCGTTTCCTGCTTGAAGGACGTGGTCAAGCTGCTGGACTCTTCTTGCATCAAGGTATCAACTTTGCCTGCCAAGTACAACCATTTTGCGTTCCTCACAAGAATTTGTGCACAAATTTGCATCGCAAAAAGCGTTCTTTCCCACTCTGGGCGACGTGCAGGCTCCGCCCTAACGAGAAGGCCTGCGTAGGAACAGGATTTGATGCCTTGTCATATCGTATCGCTTTGTAGCATAAAGACTTATGGTGTTTGTTTGTTGATTTATCTGCACAGATTTGTGTGAGGAGGCAAAAATTTACCGATTTTTCACATTTTTTTTCTTGACGAGGAAATGGGCGATCTGGTATAAATAGGATAAGAACTGGGACGATTTGCAGCGTTTCGTTAGCCTTCCGAAAGGAGGGGGGCAACGTCAAGACGTAGAGGAGAAAGAGAGTTTCTAATTCTTAGGGAAGGAAGTTATAAGAAACGAAATTTCGGTTTGTGAAACTTAACGTAACATTAGTCGTCTAATGTTACACTAAACTTTTTTTGAGAGGATGGTAGGATGAAAAGCGTAAATGTAGTATGTGTAGTAGCCGTCTTGTTGA
>DAOWID010000169.1 GCA_030641115.1 Planctomycetota bacterium
AAGAAAAAATCGTTTTTTGATTTTTTCCTGTTAAACAGTAAGTTGTTCTTTAATAAATACTTAAGCGATTATTTAAGAAAATCAAAAAACGGATTTTCTTAAATAATATATGCCTAACCTGCAATTTTGCAGAACTCATTAATCAAAAGAAGCGTTTTAGCCGGAGGCACAAAAAAGCACTTCTATTTCATCACTCCGGCGATTGAGGAGGTTGAATTCCACACCCGTAGCAATACTCAGTTGACGATAACCATGCGGACTACCAGATTGGCACAAGTCCGCTGGAAGGTATGAATAACAAAATCAAAGTCGTCATCCTTGACTTTATTCCAATTAAGTTGTAAACACAGCTTGCTAAGGAATTTGCAGAGAGAGGGTAAATCGAATCCCGCCCTCTCCGTTGCCGCAAGAAAGATGGCATGTAAGCTCTGTGCAAGCAATGGCTTAAAAGATTATAGCCAACCGCCATCGTTCTTTTCTCGATAACGGGAAGATTTTTTCTTGCTTTCTTTCTGAAAAATGAGAAAATGACGGCGATACTATCCAGTATCAGTGGATTCAGTTGGCTGTGCTTTATCGGGTAAGGATGATTTTGGGTATCTCACTTAAGCCCTAAACCTATAATATTTACGGACTTATCAAGAAGGTTGATAATCAAGGGCTTACTTAAAACTACTGCTCAGAAGCCGTTAGGATCTGTCCTGTCCCAAATCCGTCCGATGAACTCAAGTCTGAAAAGGGCGTATGGTTATGCAGAAGAGGCCGGTATGGCATTCGGCGACAAACGCAGAGAGAAACCGGCGATGACGATAGAATCTGAGGGAGTTTTCATCGCTGAGTTCTCGGTCTTGACCTTACTGTTCTTGGGGGCTGGCCAGCTTCGCCCGCTGGGACCTTATAGACTGACTCGAATTGCTCAAAGACACTGTTTACTGTCACAAGAGAAAGAAGCTAACAGATGATGGAACCTAATCTTACGATTACCTCACAGTCGGAATTGGCCGAGGCGATTTTCCGCGAAACTGGCCAGAATGTGAATCTTTGTTATCAATGTAGGAAGTGTGCGGCCGGTTGTCCGGTATCGTACGCCATGGACTATACGCCTTCCCAACTGATACATGCCATCCGTCTCGGCATGGATGATCTGGTTCTAAATAGCAAGACGGCCTGGCTGTGCGCAACTTGTGAGACGTGTACTACCAGGTGTCCACAGGAAGTCGACATCGCTAAAGTAATGGACACTGTGAAAATCATAGCCCTCAGACGGGGGGTTAAGCCCGCCGTTCCACAAGTAGCATCTTTCTATAAAGCAACTCTTGCCAACGTTAAAAAATGCGGACGGATGTTCGAGCTTGGCATGATTATGGGGCTAAAATTAAGAACTTTCGATTTCTTCAAGGATGCCGGGCTGGGAATGAAGATGTTCAAGAAAGGCAAGCTCAAGATGATCCCCAGCTTTACAGGTGCGTGGACCACGTGGAAAATCTTTCGTCGTGTGAAAAACTTCGAGAAAAAGAATCGGAATGCCTGATATGCGTGAAGAAGCAAATTTTTCCTATTGGGATGTTCGGGGAGGTTGGTAGCCAATGACCCAGAAGTACGCTTATTATCCGGGATGCTCTCTCCATTCGACCGGCTCCGAGTACGACGTGTCGTTCAGGGCCGTTTGTGATAAGCTCGGCTTAGAGATTCAAGAAATTGAAGGTTGGATCTGCTGCGGCACTACTCCTGCGCATTGCACCTCAAAGCTTTTATCTCTCGCACTTCCTTACAAGAGTCTCTGCCTCGCAGCGAAGATGGGGTTGGATCAAGTTGTCGCCCCGTGTGCCTCTTGTTTTTCCCGATTGAAGGCGGCGACGTACGAAGCAACGGAGCATCCTGAGATAGAGAGTCAGCTCAGTGATATCCTCGAAATGCCGCTGCCAAAATCGGTGAAGGTTGTCCACCCCCTCGAGATATTCTCAAGTGGGATAGACGTCACAAGCGCCGTCACAAGGGAGCTTGGCGAACTAAAGGTGGTGTGCTACTACGGCTGTCTTTTGACAAGACCGCCCAAAGTCATGCAGTTCGACGACTGTGAGTACCCGATGAGCATGGACAACCTGCTTCGCTCGTTGGGCATCGCAACGCTTGACTGGTCCTACAAGACAGATTGCTGCGGCGGGTCTCTTTCGTTGACGGAGACCGACGTCGTTATCAAGTTGACGCATGAAATACTGGAGGAGGCCAAGGCAGTTGGGGCGAATGCCGTTGCCGTTGCCTGTCCTCTGTGTCATGCAAATTTGGACACGCGCCAGGCAGAAATTGAACAGAAATATGGCACGCATTATGGTCTGCCCATATTCTACTTTACTCAGCTCATGGGGTTGGCGTTTGGTGTACCCCCGGATAAATTAGGATTGCACAAACATTTCGTCAGCGCCGACGAATTGCTGCCTGGCATTTGCAAAGGATAGTCGGTCGCCAGACAGATATCCGAGGAGAATCAATGGCTCAGGAAACAAGTCAAAAGGTTGGTGCCGTCTTGGTAGTTGGAGGCGGCGTAGGAGGTATGCAGGCCTCGCTCGATCTGGCCGAGGCAGGCTATAAGGTCTATCTCGTTGAGAAGGGCCCGTCTATCGGTGGCGTGATGGCCCAGCTCGACAAGACGTTCCCAACCAACGACTGCGCGATGTGCACACTCGCTCCCCGCATGGTCGATTGTGGCGGGCACCTGAATATCGAGAAACTGACCTATTCCGAGATTGAATCCATAGAAGGCTCAGTGGGCAACTTTAGCGTCCGCGTCAGGAAGAAGGCACGCTACGTAGATCCGGACAAGTGCACCGGCTGCGGCGAATGTGTTGAAAGCTGCCTCGTCAAGAACATTGTTTATCTTGAACCACCTGCAATACCCAAGATCGAGCTTGAGGAGGACAAGCGAGTTAAGGTGGATGAAATCATTAGCAGGTATGAGGGCGGGAGGGAGAGCCTGGTGCCGATCCTTCAGGGCATCACCAATGAGTTCAACTGGCTTCCGCGGGAGCTGTTGATGAGAGTTGCTGAGGTTAAGCAGATACCTCTCGAGCATATCCTGCGAATCGCTACTTTCTACAAAGCCTTCAGTCTTGAGCCTCGCGGCAAGCACATAGTCACCGTCTGCATGGGTACGGCCTGTCACGTGAAAGGGGCACAGCGAATTCTGGAGAGGTTTGAGCGAGAACTGGCCATAAACACCGGAGAGACAACGCCCGACATGCAGTTCACGCTGGAAGCGGTTCGTTGCATAGGATGTTGCGGTCTGTCCCCCGTAGTTACAGTGGGTGATGATTTGTATGGCAAATTGAGCCCTGCCAAGGCAGCGAAAATCCTTGAAGAATATCGTGACTGAAAGAGGATAATCATGTCCAAAATAAAACCGGAAGACCTTGACAAAATCAGAGAACGAATGACCAGGACGATGAACCTGCGAGACGGAGACGCCCGGGCGAGGATCACGGTTCACATGGGCACATGTGGGATTGCTGCAGGCGCAAGAAAGATAATGAGTACGTTGCTCAGCCTGGTTGAGCAGAAGGACACAAAGGACGTCGTCCTTACCAGTTCGGGTTGCGCAGGACTTTGTAGCCGCGAACCGATGATGACGGTAGAGTTCAAGGGCCAAGCCCCGGTCAAATATGTTGATCTGGACGAAGAGAAAACCAAGAAAATCTTCTCCGAGCATGTCTTATCAGGCGCGGTGGTCGAGGAGTACGCTTTGGCCGTCGGAAGTGAGCGCGTCGGATAGGAGTCAAGGACCAAGGGAGATAACTGAATGAAGCCCTATCGAACACACGTTATGCTCTGTGCCGGGACCGGTTGTGTTGCAAACGGTTCCTTCAAGATAAAGGAAGTACTCGAACGAGAGCTGAAAAAGCATGACCTGCAAGATGAAGTTGGAGTCGTGATGACGGGCTGCAACGGCTTTTGCGCCCAGGGACCGGTGGCGGTCGTCAAGCCCGATGACATCTTTTATCAGTTGCTAAAAGAGGATGATATTGCTCACCTCGTCGAGGAGCACTTCCTCAAAGGCAGGCCGGTGCAGAAATTAATGTATACTCCACCTGCCGAAGAATCCCCGGTCCCGAAAATGAGCGACATCGACTTCTTCAGCAAACAGAGACTGATCGCATTGCGTAACAGGGGAATGATTGATCCCGAACAGATTGATGAATACATCGCTCGAGGAGGATACACGGCGTTAGTCAAAGCACTCACTGGAATGACACCTAAACAGATCGTAGAGCAGATCAAGCAATCCGGCCTGCGAGGAAGAGGAGGTGCGGGTTTTCCTACGGGCAAGAAATGGGAGTTGCTTGCCGGGGCAAAACGCACTCCCAAGTATCTGGTCTGCAACGCCGACGAGGGAGACCCCGGTGCATTCATGGACCGCAGCATAATCGAGTCCGACCCACATTCCATTCTCGAGGGGATGATAATCGGCGCAAGGGCGACCGGAGCCTCTCACGGCTATGTCTACATCAGAAACGAATATCCTTTGGCCCACGAGAGATTGATAAAAGCAATTGCGCAGGCAAAAGAATATGGGTTGCTGGGCAAAGATATCTTCGGAAAGGGCTTGGATTTTGATTTCTCGATCCAACAAGGGGCTGGAGCCTTTGTCTGCGGCGAGGAGACTGCACTGATAGCTTCTCTCGAAGGCAGAGCTCCAGAGCCAAGAGTCAGACCCCCATTCCCTGTAGAATCCGGAGTTTGGGGTGCGCCGACTAACATCAACAATGTGGAAACATGGGCTAATGTGCCGGAGATAATCAACAAAGGAGCAGAATGGTTCTCCAGCATCGGGACTGAAACCAGCAAGGGTACGAAAGTCTTCTCCGTGGTGGGCAAGGTCAAGAATACAGGCCTTGTCGAGGTCCCGATGGGTATTACGCTGCGGGAGATCGTATACGATATTGGTGGCGGGATAACCGACGACAAGGAATTCAAGGCGGTTCAAACCGGCGGCCCCTCGGGCGGATGTATCCCGATGTCACTTTTGGACCTGCCGATTGACTATGAGAAACTGGCTGAGGTGGGCTCCATCATGGGCTCCGGGGGACTCATCGTGATGGACGAGGATACCTGCATGGTCGATGTGGCCAGGTATTTCCTTGAGTTTCTAAAGGACGAATCCTGTGGCAAATGTACTGCCTGCCGTGAAGGCGTAGATGTGATGCATGGCATTCTCGTCCGTATCTGTGAAGGAAAGGGCAAAGAAGAAGATATTGAACTGCTCGAGGAACTGGCGGAGGCTGTGAAGGACGCTTCTCTCTGTGCTCTGGGAGCAACCGCGCCGAACCCGGTACTTAGCACGATCCGCTATTTCCGCCCCGAATACGAGGCACACATTAAGGATGGGAAATGCCCGGCCGGCGTGTGCAAGGCATTGATCACGTTTGCCATCGACAAAGAAAAATGTAAGGGGTGCCTCTTGTGTGCTAAGAATTGTCCTCAGCAGGCTATCACGGGCGAAGCAAAGCAGCCGCACACAATCGACCAGGATAAGTGTATCAAATGTGGAGTCTGCCTCGATGTGTGCAAGTTTGACGCGGTGTCGGTAACATGACTTTGGAAGATATAAAAAGGATTCTCGAGGCGGAAGTTCTCGTCGGAGACGATCTTCTGCGTAAGGACATCAAGATGGCTTGTGGGTCTGACTTGATGAGCGATGTTCTGTCCTTCGTCAAGTCTGGGTCTCTTCTGTTGACCGGTTTGACCAATCCGCAAGTGGTCCGTACCGCGGAAATGGCTGAGCTTAGAGCTATATGCTTTGTTCGGGGGAAAAGGCCGGATCGAGAGACTATTAAGATGGCTGAATCCCAAAATATCCCGTTATTGACGACGCCTTTGCCCATGTTCGAATCTTGTGGTCGGTTGTACCAGGAAGGACTGCCGGGTTGTTCCCAATATGAGAAATAGCATTAGACAGGATACTGCCAAGTGGCACCGGAAAGCAACATCACCAAGATTCAAGAGCTCGTCTACGAAATGAATGTGGGCGAGGTAATGCACAAGGATGTTATTACAGTCAGCCCACAGACTTCTATGAGTGAGTTTGGAGACATCTTGCACGACAAACGCATCTCGGGAACACCCGTCGTGGACGGGGATAAACTTGTAGGCATTATCAGTCTTGAGGACTTTATTAAGTGGCTGGCCGGTCGCCAGCCGGATTGTCCCATTGACCAGAAGATGACCAGAGATGTTCAGACTTTGTATGCAGATGAACCATTGATCCAGGCTGTCAACAAATTCGAACAGCTTGGTTTTGGGCGTTTCGCTGTTATTGGTCGCCAGAACAAAAGCCTCCTGGGCATTATTACGAAGGGAGATATTGTTGAAGGGCTGCTCAAAAAATTGGAGATCGGTTACCACGAAGAGGAAATTCGCCGCTACAGGGCAAGCCATATTTTTGAGGATATTGTCGGAGATAAGACAAAGCTCTTCTTTCAGTATGATGTGGCGGGTCACGATTTCAAGCGAGCCGGAGAAAGCGCCAGCCGGTTAAAGACTACCTTGAAACGTCTGGGGCTGAACCCGCAGATTGTTCGCCGCGTGGCAATTGCCACGTATGAAGCAGAGATGAACGTGATTATTTATACATACGGTGGAAAGATACGCGTCCGTGTTGAGCCGCGTGAGATATCTGTGGAAGTGGAAGATTCGGGCCCGGGGATCCCTGATGTCGAGAAGGTCCTGCAGCCGGGGTATTCAACTGCCCCGGAATGGGTCAGAGAGCTGGGCTTTGGAGCCGGTATGGGCCTGGACAATATCCGCAAATGCGCCAGCAGAATGGACCTAAAATCTACCGTAGGCAAGGGGACGCAGTTGAGTATTTGCATCTCCATTGAAGATGGAGCCGAAAGTGAAACTAACTGAATTAATTCAGAAGTTAAATTTGGACGTCAGGTCAGCAAAAGACAACTTGCAGCGAGAGGTCACCGGCGGATACGCCAGCGACCTTCTCAGTGATGTTCTTGCCAATAGTAAAGAAGGGAATCTCTGGATCACTTTGCAGATTCATCAGAATATTGTGGCGGTGGCCAGTATGAAAGATCTTGCTGGAATTGTCTTGGTAAACGGCAGAGAGCCGGAGCAGGAGACCATCGAAAAAGCAGAAGCAGAAAACATAGCGATTATGGTGACCGAAATGCCGACGTTTGAGTTGGTCGGCAGGCTGTATAGCCTGGGGGTCACTGGAACAGAATGATGAGGAAGGTAAGGGCCGACCTGCATGTGCATACTTGCCTTTCTCCATGTGCTGACACGCAGATGCAGGCAACGGCCATAGTTAAGCAGGCCAAGAAAGTTGGTTTGGATATGATTGGAATATGCGACCATAATTCCGCTGAGAATGTAGCCGCAGTGGTGAAAGCCGGGCTCAGAGAAGGCCTTGCGGTCATCCCCGGCATGGAGATAACCTCTTCGGAGGAAGTTCATATCCTGGGACTGTTCAACACTGGCCGGGACGTGATGCACCTGCAAGATATGGTTTACGAAAACTTAGCTGGTGAAAACGACGACCAAGTTTTTGGGCCTCAGACCGTAGTTGACGAATGGGATCGTGTCGTGGGGACAAACTCTAAACTTTTGATCGGGGCCACTACTCTGACAGTGGAACAGATAGTAGAGGCGATCCACCGATGGGCGGGACTGGCGATTGCTTCTCACGTTGACCGCGAGCGGTTCAGCCTGATTGGTCAGTTAGGTTTTATTCCTGAAGGGCTTAAGCTGGACGCCGTAGAGGTATCAATGGCGTCCTCAATTAACGAAGAGTATGGCTATCCGGTGGTTACTTCTTCCGATGCTCATTTTTTGGAGGACATCGGGAAGAATTCTACCTACTTCATGATAGAGGACATGTCGGTCGATGAGATTAACAAGGCATTGCGCAACGAAATGGGAAGGAGAATTATCCTTAATTAGATGGAAGATCTGTCACTACACATCTTGGACATCGCAGAAAATTCGATTTCGGCTTCGGCAAAGAGCATTGAAATCAGGATTGATGAGGACAAGGCCAAGGACTTGCTGACTGTCGAGATCAAAGATGATGGTAACGGTATGGATGAGCAGACGCTACAGAAAGTGCTCGACCCTTTCTTCACGACAAGAACGACACGCAAGGTTGGCTTAGGCCTGTCCTTGCTGGCTCAAGCGGCCCGCCAAAGCGATGGAAAGATTGAGTTAAGTTCCGGGCCCGGCAAGGGAACAACGGTCAAGGCTGTCTTCCACCTCAGCCATCCGGACTGCAAGCCCATGGGGGACATCCATGAGACAATACGTACCCTTGTGGCAGGCTACCCAGGCACTGATTTTCTGTATGAGCACAAGAAAAATGGTTCAATTTATCGTTTTGATACGAGAGAGACACACAAGAAATGATCACTTTGACGATTGACGACAAAAAGGTTGAAGTTGAGGAGGGTTCGACTGTCCTGGAGGCGGCAGAAAAACTTGGCATCCATATTCCTACTCTTTGCCACCATAAATCTCTGGCGCCTTACGGAGCGTGCCGTGTCTGTCTGGTTGAAATAACCGGACCTCGCGGCTCGATGATTCAGGCCTCCTGTGTCTATCCTGCTCAGGAAGGATTGGTTGTCCGCACTGATACAGAACGGGTCTTGAAGGACCGCCGGATTATGCTCGAATTACTGTTGGCCCGCTGCGGCGATGCGCCGCGGATACAGGAAATGGCTAAGGAGATGGGCATCGAAGAGCCGCGCTTCCCCAAGAAAAACGATAACTGCATCCTCTGCGGACTCTGCGCCAGGGTATGTGAGGAAAGGATGGGCGTTGGTGCCGTAAGCTTTGTCAATCGCGGTTCAGACAGGAAGATAGCTGTTCCATACGACAAGCACTCGCCTATCTGCATCACCTGTGGCGCCTGCCAGGTTGTCTGCCCGACAGACGCGGTGGACCTGGCTAAGGTGACGCTCAACAAACCCAGGCCTATCATGTCTGAATATGATATGGGTCTTGTTGGGCGCTCTTCCA